>DPSB01000252.1 GCA_003537495.1 Cytophagales bacterium
TGTAAACCAATTCTATTGTAGCGCCCTTCCGACAGTTATTCGGCACCCAGCAAGACTTTTATTTTCGGTTGGGTGAGGTGAAACGCATCCGCCCGGAAGAAAACTATATTGAAACTTCTATAGGTGGCGTTAAGTACGATTACCTGGTAATTGCTACCGGAGCAGTAACCAATTTTTATGGCATGGATGAGGTTGCCAAAAATTCATCATCCATGAAAAACATTGTGGACGCTACCAAACTTCGTAATAAAATCATTCGCCAGTTAGAGTATGCGCTGCTTACCGAAGACATCGAGGTGATGAACAGCCTGATGGATTTTGTAATTGTAGGCGGTGGTCCTACCGGTGTGGAGTTGGCGGGCGCGTTAACTGAATTGAAGAAAAACGTTTTCCCAAAAGACTATAAAGAATTGGACATGCGCCAGATGGACATCCATTTGGTAGAAGCCTCGCCCCGGTTATTAAATGGTATGAGTACACAGGCTGGCGAAAAGGCACTTCAGTTTTTGAACGAAATGGGGGTGAAAGTTCATTTGAATGCGGCCGTTAAATCGTACGATGGGTATGAAATTGTACTCAATACAGGCGAGCGTTTAATTTCCCGCTCACTTATCTGGGCTGCCGGTGTTAAGGGTAATCCTATTGAAGGAATTGGTACCGAAGCCATCAGTCGCGGCAATCGCATTCTGGTTGATGAATACAATCGGGTAAAAGGCCACGAAAACATTTTTGCCATTGGCGATGTTGCCTTAATGGAAGGCGATGAAAAATTTCCGAAAGGCCACCCAATGATGGCACCACCCGCTCAACAACAAGGCAAATTGGTTGCAAAAAATATTTCAAGCCTGATTAATAAAAAGCCAATAAAAGCTTTCTCTTACTTTGACAAAGGTGCCATGGCAACTGTAGGGCGGCATAAGGCCGTAGTGGATATGCGCGGGGGTATTCGCTTTCAGGGTTTCTTTGCCTGGTATGTGTGGATGTTTGTACACCTGATGTCGATTGTAGGTTTCCGCAATAAAGTATTTACGTTCTTCAGTTGGATGTGGAATTACTTCTCGTACGATCGTAGCAACCGTTTAATTATTGGCCGCAACGAAGAAAAAATAAACCAGGAAGAACTGACCAAACAAGCCAGTTAATGGATTTAAAAAATTCCAAACTGTCAAAAGCCTCAGCAGCCGGAGTATTAGTAGCCATGGGTATTATCTATGGCGACATTGGTACCTCTCCTATTTATACCCTTCGGTTTATTGTTAACGATCACATCATCACCAAAGATTTAATTTTTGGTGGACTCTCCTGTGTGTTCTGGACACTTACCCTAATCACCACTTTTAAATATGTGTACCTGGCCCTTAATGCCGACAACAAAGGCGAAGGTGGAATTTTTGCGCTCTATGCATTGGTGCGCAGGTATAAAGCTAATTGGGTAATTTTTCCGGCTATAATAGGATGTTGTACACTTATTGCCGATGGTTTTATAACACCAGCCATTAGTGTTACCTCCGCCATTGAAGGTTTGCGCACGCTCAATCCTGAAATTTCGCAACAGACTATTTTAACTATAGTAATTGCCATCTTACTCGCGCTGTTTTTGTTTCAACAATTTGGAAGCAGCGTAGTGGGCAAAACATTCGGGCCGGTAATGGTAGTCTGGTTTTTGTTTATCGGTTCTATCGGGCTTTATCACTTATCAGATAACTTCGAAGTATTAAAAGCGCTTAACCCGGTTTATGCGTATCAATTACTTGGTAAATACCCAGGTGGCTTCTGGATTTTGGGTGCTGTGTTTTTAAGTACTACCGGAGCAGAAGCTATGTATTCCGACCTGGGCCATTGTGGTAAATCCAATATTCGTATAGGCTGGGGTTTTGTAAAAGTTTGTTTGCTGCTTAGTTATTTCGGACAAGGCGCATGGTTATTGGAACGCGAAGGAACTACACTCGGTGAAACCATTCCCTTCTTCGAAATCATGCCGCAGTCGATTCTGTTTATTGGTGTGATACTGGCAACTTTCGCCACCATTATCGCCAGCCAGGCTTTAATCTCGGGCACGTTTACATTGGTGAACGAAGCTATGAAGTTAAAACTCTGGCCTGCCACGCGAGTTCGCTACCCCAGCCAGTTAAAAGGACAAATCTATATCCCAGCCATTAACTGGATCTTGATGTTTGGTTGTATAATAGTAGTGTTGGTATTTAAAGAATCGAGTGCCATGGAAGGTGCATACGGCCTTGCTATTACATTCGACATGCTGATGACTTCATCGCTACTGGTGTATTACTTTTCCACAGCAAAAAAATCTACCATCCGATCTTCACTTATGGCAATTGCCTTCTTCTCTATTGAAGGCGCATTCCTGGTTTCCAACTTAAGTAAGTTTTCGCATGGCGGCTGGTTTTCATTTTCCATCGCGTTCCTTTTCTTTCTGATGATGTACATTTTGTTGCGCGCCCGCATCCTGCGCGACAGGCACACCGAGTTTGTCGATCTGAAGCATTACGTTCCGCTGATACAGGATTTACAAGCTGATATCTCGGTACCGAAAGAAGCTACCAACCTGGTGTATATGGCAGTGGCTAACAGCAAGCGCTACATCGACTCGAACATTGTTTATTCTATATTTAAAAAGCGACCCAAACGCGCGGATGCATATTGGTTTGTACATGTAGATACTGTGGATAGCCCATACACGGCAAAATATTCAGTAGATACCATCATCCCTAAAAAATGTTTCTTCATTCGCATTAAACTTGGATTTAAATCTGATCACCGCGTTAATCTGATCTTCAATAAAATTCTACACGACATGGCCGAGTCGGCAGAGATTGACTTAATCAGTCATTACGATTCGTTGCAACGCCACAGCATGCCTGCCGACTTCAAGTTTATTATTCTTCATTCACTTGCTTCGGTTGATAGCGAGATTTCCAACTTCGATAACCTGATAATTCAGGGCTATCGGTTTATAAAAGGACACAGCCTTGCAACCGAAGAAATGTATGGACTTGAACTGGC
Organism: Cytophagales bacterium; assembly: GCA_003537495.1. Lineage (GTDB taxonomy): Bacteria > Bacteroidota > Bacteroidia > Cytophagales > Cyclobacteriaceae > ELB16-189. The sequence continues at coordinate 3,022 of DPSB01000252.1, forward strand.
TAACGTAGAAGTAGAGCGCGTACCGATTATGGTGGGGCCTCCTGCCAAGGTGCGCATTAAACGCGAGAAGGAAGACAGCGAACGCGAAAAGGAAATGCGTTACCACGGTGATGTACAATGACCGTATTCGGACGGGTACGTTCGCATGTGGCCGGCTATGAATCTGTAAATCATTGAAATCATTGTAGAAAGTCACTTTTTTAACTGGCACTGAATTAGAATACAATGGGCAAAATACCTTTTGCCTATGTTCCGGAATTATCTCAAAATCGCTATCCGAAGTCTTTTAAAAAACCGCGGGTACTCATTTATCAATATCGGAGGACTCGCTGTAGGTCTCGCTTCATCCATCCTCATTTTTCTGTGGATTGCCGATGAATACTCATTCGATAAGTTTCAAACCAATTACGGTAAGATCTATCAGCTCTACCAAAGCTCAGAATGGAACATGGGCCACATTGGTACTGGTCAGGCTATGCCCTACCCCATGAAGGAAGTTTTATCGGCAAAAGCAAGCCAGATAGAATACATCTCCGTTACCAACTGGGGCGAAGGGAACATGTTGCAGGTGGGAGAAAATCGCCTCAACAAGTTTGGTAGGTGTGTGTCGGAAGACTTTTTAAAGATGTTCACTTTCCCGCTTATCCATGGTGATCAAAACAGTGCCCTCAACGATCCATCTTCAATCGTCATAACAGAATCTACTGCCAAAGCATTTTTTGGTGATGCAGATCCAATCGGAAAAACAATCCGCATAGATAATGATCGCGATCAGAAAGTTACTGGTGTAATCGCAGATGTTCCTAAAAACTCTGCATTCCGGTTCGACTACCTGCTGCCATTTTCGTTCTATGAAGCTACTCAATCATGGGTAAAAAGATCGAAGGATAATTGGGATAACAACTCATTCCAGATGTACGTGCAGTTGCGCGATGGTGCAACAGAAGCAGAAACCAACGAAGCCATTAAGGACATCATTAAAGAGAACAATGCAAAAGCGCCAACAGCCAAATTGTTTTTACACCCTATGAGCAAGTGGAGGTTACAGGCAAATTTTGAAGAAGGTATAAACATAGGCGGCTTACTTGATTATGTAAGACTATTTACAGCCATCGCCATTTTTGTGTTGGTGATAGCTTGTATCAATTTTATGAACCTGGCTACCGCGCGCAGCGAGAGTCGCGCAAAAGAAGTGGGCATTCGTAAAAGCATTGGCTCCA
>DPSB01000449.1:0-706 GCA_003537495.1 Cytophagales bacterium
TTTACTGGTCACTGGCTGCTAGTTTCTGGTTGCTGGTAAGCAGTCCAAGCTTAATGAGTTACTCCTATCAAACCAGTAACAAGCAACCAGCAACGAGTTGCCTACTCAGGTTTCTGCCGCCATTTCTTCTTCTCGGAGTTTTGTTTTTTTGTTTGTAAGCGGGCTTGCTTAGCTGCTTTGCTTGGTTTGGTTGGCTTGCGTGCCTTACGGGGAGTGAAGGCTTTACTCAGTAGCTCATGCAGCTTTTGTATAGTTGCTTCTTTGTTTTGTAATTGCGATCGGCTCTCCTGCACGGTTATCTGCAACTCACCTTCCGCAGTAATGCGCGAGTGAAGTTTCTTCAAAATTATTTCTTTCACTTCAGGCGCAAGTGTCGATTCACTCACCTTCCACGAAAGTGTAATGCGCGAATTTACCTTGTTTACATTTTGACCGCCCGGTCCGCTGCTGCGTGAAGCCGCAAACACAAATTCTGGTTTTATCTGATCAATTAATTGCGAAACGTTAACGGGCATACACTTAAATATTGATTCAAAAATAACAGAATGCGGATTAACTATCCTTTAATCAACCCAGACAGAATTACATAAAATTCAGTTTGTGATTAATCAATAAAAACCGGACATTCAGAAGATGAAACGGTGGTGGGTTATTGCATTAATCATCGTGGCACAAGTTACTTATGCCAATTCCATCTTTATACCGA
>DPSB01000449.1:994-4285 GCA_003537495.1 Cytophagales bacterium
ATTCCATCTTTATACCGATGGACGAAAGTCAGCGCGACCACCTGAAGGCTTATGGCCTTGCCTTTCATACGCTTTCCATCGGGCAGCCGGTGGATTGGTTGTTGAACTATCGTGGTGGAAGTTTTCTGATTCCCTTCCACAACAATGTATTAACCGAATGCAAAGTGCGCGGCATTTCGTACGAATTAATTTCATCAGCCAAAACAAACAGCATCTTAACTGAAATAGCCCGGCCCGATGTAAACCTGAATGTGGTGCGATTGGAAACAGCTCCGCGCGTAGCGGTATACTCACCCAAAAACGAATTGATTAATGACGAGACCGATGCTGTAATTCTGGTATTGGATTATGCTGAAATTCCCTACACCATTATTTACGATGAAGAAATTTTGAAAGACGAGCTGGCCAAGTTTGATTGGCTGCATTTACATCACGAAGATTTTACCGGTCAACACGGAAGATTTTTGCGCAGGGAGTCGGCCATTATACAAGCTAAAATTCAGGAAGAAACTGCAATACGACTAGGCTTTGCTTCGGTAACCGATATGAAGTTAGCCGTAGCCAAACGCATCAAAGGTTTTACAGCTGGCGGTGGTTACTTGTTTGCGATGTGTTCGGGTGCGGAAACGTTTGACATTGCGCTTGCCGCAGAAGGCTCTGGCATTTCGTTTAAAGATTTAAGTGGCGATGAAGATGCTGCGCTTGATTATTCGAAAACACTGGCATTCGAGAATTTTTCGTTGGAGCCTGCAGCCAGCCGAAAGTTTTCAGATATCAACGCACTTGGTCCTGATTTTTTTCAATCCACTGCTTCGTACTTTCAGTTGTTTCAGTTTTCGGCTAAGTGGGATATAGTGCCTTCGTTGCTTACGCAGAATCATGAACATGTTATTAAAGAATTCAGCGGCCAAACCTCTTCATTCAACGCCACTCTTGTAAAACCAAATGCATGGGTGTTAGGCGAAAACAGAAATGCAGGCCGCACCCGTTATTTGTATGGCGAGCTGGGCCGCGGCCATTGGACGTATTACAGTGGTCACGATCCGGAAGGAATGCCCGGCTGGCGCAGAGCGAATACCGATTTATCTATGCATCCGCATTCACCAGGTTATAGATTGATTCTTAACAATGTGTTGTTTCCTTCTGCCAAAAAGAAAAAACAAAAGACGTGAGAACATTTTCCCGCAAAGCCGCCAAGTTCGCTAAGTTTACTTGTCAGGGTTAAAATTTCTTCCAAGAGAACAAGATGAAAATATTAAAATGGATTCTTTTTGCTTTTTTATCTATCGGTGTAGGATTGTATCCTGTGATATACTTACTTATAGAAGGGCGTTTCGGATTACTGGAATCAAAGCCGGATGCATTGCTGGCAAGCCAACTCTGGAACGTTTTATTTTATCAGCATATAATTTTTGGTGGTGTTGCATTGCTAACTGGTTGGTCGCAGTTTAGTGCTAAACTCAGGCAAAAGTATTTAAACACGCATCGGTTGTTGGGTAAGATTTATGTAGCTGTGTGTTTATTAAGTGGTAGTGCAGCACTTTATCTCGCGTTTCATGCCACTGGTGGTTGGGTGGCCGCTTTGGGTTTTGGTGGATTAGCCGTTTCATGGATCTTCACCACTACAAAAGCATTTCTTTCCATCCGACAAAAACAAATCAATCAACACCAGGCGTGGATGATCAGAAGTTATGCACTTACATGGGCCGCGGTTACGCTACGAATTTATTTACCACTTGGGCAAATAGCTCAATTCGATTTTATAGAAGCGTACCGCGTAATTGCATGGTTGTGTTGGGTGCCGAATTTGTTGGTAGCAGAATGGATTATTTCGAGATTGAAGATTAGCCCTCACCCCGCCTCGTTCCTCGGCACTCCTCTGGGGAGAGGGGAAGGGAGTAAGGTTATTTAATTCCCATTCCCAACCTTTCCCATCTTATTTTATCCAACCACTTGCCATCTTTATTTATCGAGAACCAAATAAATAATGGCTTGCCCAGAATATGATCTTCGGGTACTAAACCCCAATAGCGCGAATCAATCGAGTTATCGCGACTATCGCCCATCATAAAATAATAATCTTGTTGAAACGTGTATGTACTTACCGTTTTACCATCTATCTCCAATTGTCCACTCGAAATTTTTACTGCTTTATTGCCTTCATACTTTTCAATAAACTCACCATAAAAATTTAAAGTAGAATCGTTCACCACAATCGTCATTCCTTTTTGTGGAATGGTAAGCGGCCCATAGTTATTTAATGTCCATTGGTCATTCATCATTGTGGGATAAAGCGGAAACCCGCCTTTATCATCCGAAGCCGACTCTACTGAAACTTTGTAGGGCGCTGCATTCACATCCTTAAATTGTTCGTGTGTTAGCAACATGCTGTAAACTGTTTGGCCATCGTTAGTCTTGCCCAGCAACCAAAAGTCTTCGCTATCCAATCCTAATTTTTCCAATGCCCGTGGTTGCAATTCTTCTTTGGTGATAACCTGATACCGGAACTTCATACCGGGTGGATTTATCATCGCTTCGCCATTGATATACACCTGTTGATCTTTTATCTGAACAACATCGCCACCTATGGCTACACACCGTTTTACCAGATACGTTTTCAAATCCAGTGGTCGCTCAGTTGGATCGAGTAAATCTTTGGGTGTGTTGAATACCACCGGCTCACCGCGTTTTACTTTTCGTAAACCGGGTAAACGATACGAGGGTAACTCGATCCAATCTAAATAAGAGGGGATTTCCGTGCCCCAGATTTTTTGATGGGTAAGAGGAATTTGTAAAGGGGTACGCGGAGTGCGTGGGCCGTAATGAATTTTGCTCACCCACAGGTAATCATCTACCAGCAAGGAGTTTTCCATCGACCCGGTGGGAATTACAAATGCTTCCGCCAGCGACCAGCGAAAGAGTGTGGCTACCACAACTGCAAACACAATTGACTCGCGCCACTCCTGAAATTTGGTTTTCTTAACTACGGGTTTCGATTTCATATCCATGCTTTGGCAGAATTAGTACCATCACGAAAGGAATTATTACAGGGCATGAAAAATTTAAGGTCTAAAAGGCTGTGAAGACACAGGCCTTAGATTGGGAAAATTAAATGCGTGAAAAATTCAGGTCTGTGGAGACACAGACCTGGAGTGAGAATTAGTATCAACAAGAATTAGTATCAACAAGCAAGGAATTATTACGGGGAAAGGAAAAATTATAGTCGTGAAAAATTAAGGTCTGTGTGGACACAGACCTTGTGTTAGTTTGCCTCACCCCAACCCCTCTCCA
>DPSB01000623.1 GCA_003537495.1 Cytophagales bacterium
TCCTATCGATGGGATAAACAGAAACAAGTGAATCAATGAGCTTTAGTGTTTTGGTGGTGGCGATGGTATGTTCTTTACTCCACGTGTTGCCCCAGCCCTGGTTGCCCTCTTCGCACTTGGGCGTTAACACAAACGCAGGATGTTCTTTTTGAATGGCTTTCTGATACCACTGATTGTCGCGCGAAACCGTATCGCGACTGCCATGTAAATAAACAATAAGTGGATATAACTTCTTGCTATCATAGTTGGCCGGCTTAAACCAGCCATAGCGAAGTGATTGATAAAAGTGTTGTGAGTAATCATACTTCTTTGAAAGTTGAGCTTGTATGGGCTGAACCATGAAGCTAAAGACAACCAAAAAGACAATGAGTCTGTAAAGGTTTGAGGGCGTAGTTTTTACCATAGGGTTAAGATATTAATTTTCTCTTACGTCAAATACCAGGTGTTGGTTTAAAAACGGCAGCACTCGAGCGTAAAAACGACCGTTCTCTTTCCAGTTTTCCTCCCAATAAACGCCACGATATTCTTCAGCCTCATGGTTTATGCCAAAACTATCGAGCGTTCGACTCAATGACTGACTTCCATACACATGATCTTGTATCGGATCGTACCGAGACCAATCGAAGGCTAGCGCCCTGAGTTTTGATAAATTACCTGCATAGTGCTCAACCTGCCGCCCGACCAGAAATCCATCCATCATCTTTTTAGCGTGCTGCGCATTGATCTGAAAGTTACCGTCAGTATGCGCTTCCATCAGGAAATCACAATAAAATGGTGGCCGGTTTGCATTGGGAAGATAGGCCTGGCTCACCGTGACAAATATTTGGGAGATAGGTTCATCTTTTAAATCAGCAAATGATTTTGCAGCATGTATTTTATCCCATTTAGGATAGGCTGGCATCGGTAGCACACCCAATGCGGTAGCAACAGGATTCAGGGCATAGGCCACACTGAAGATCTCTGGATGCGTCATCGCCAGCATAAAAACACCACGCCCACCCATTACATCTCCTACCAAGGCTCGGCTTGCTGGTTGTGCCAACGTGCGATAATGCGAGTCGATAAAGGGCACAACTTCTTCAACTGTATAATCGAGCCATCGGCCAGTGGTTTTTGTGTTTTCATAGATACTTCCGGTGGTGGTGGTGCTGTAGTCGGCCATTACCAGAATCAATTCTTTCAATACCTTCTGATCAAAACTTTCTTCCAGTAAACCGATCAGGTTGCGCTCTTCCAATACTTTATCAGGATTATGAAAAATACTGTGACAGTAGTAAACAACAGGATACGATTTGCCTGACTTCGCATACCCCGGAGGTAGATAAATTTTAATAGTTCGTCTCAAATCCAGACCCACGCTGTTTTCCTTCAGAATCTCCGAGGTAATAAACTCCGTAATCATCGTTCCTTTATGTTTCGATGGTGACTGGGCTTGTCCATCAATACCAACGAACATAATAAAGAGACAAAACACATTGAGTTTGTACGGTGTAAACATGATTCTAATTTTTGCGTAAGCGATAGTGACTATAGCAGATTGTGAGTAGCAATTTCACAGCCTATACTTTGCATTTGAAAAGTAGGCACCGTTTGAATCGATAAAAAAATAAGTTGACCAGCTACCAGTTGGATGACTTGAAATGCAAAGTTTTGGGGATAGGAATGAAAAGTTAACCGAAACGCATGCAGCGTTTAGAAATGCAAAGCTTATAAAGGGCGGAGCTTCAATAAAAGCTCCGCTAAGGCAATCACTCCGACCGCAAACTATTTACCGGATTTTGCACAGCTGCTTTGATGGACTGAACGCTCACCGTTAACAACGCAATGACTAACGCCAGCAAACTGGCTACCACAAATATCCACCACTCAAGGTCGATATGGTAAGCAAAGTCTTGAAGCCACTTGTTTGTAAAATACAACGCTACCGGAACGGCAATAACAATGGCATACACTACCACTGTTAAAAAGTCTTTCGATAAAAGCGCGGTAATACCGGGCACCGATGCACCCATCACTTTGCGGATGCCAATTTCTTTGGTTCTTTGCTCAGCCATAAATGTAGCAAGCCCGAATAATCCGAGGCACGAGATTAAAATGGATAGTGTAGCGAAATAGGTAATCAGTTTTCCTGATTGCCGCTCGCCCTGATACAACCGATCAAAGTCGGCATCCATAAAACTGTATTCAAATGGAATGTCTAAGGCAACAGTCTTCCATATATTTTCGATGGCTGAGACAGTTTGTGTGATGTCCGTGCCAGAAAGTCGTACGGACATGCCGCCATCATTTGAGCCGTAGATAAATGTTAAAGGCTTAACAGCTTCGCGCATCGAACTAAAGTTGAAATCTTTTACGATTCCGATTATGCGAAACTCTTTCAGTGTTCTTGTACTTTCATCCTCAATGCGATACAGTTTTTTCTCCAGCAAGCCTTCATTACCCAGAAATTTTGCTGCCGATTCATTGATGATCAGCGATGCGGAGTCGGCTGCTAAATCCTTTGAGAAATTACGACCTTCAATTAATTGCATGCCCATGGTTTCCAAATAGTCTTCATCTACTTGCCACTTTTGCATGCTGATCATATCTTTTGTATCCAGCGACTGCGAAGTAAAAAACGAATCGTTGTTGCGGTAATAGTTTACAGGCAAATAACCTGTTATTGTAGTTTTTTCTACCCCGCGCACCTGAAGTAAATTCGTTTTCAAAACCTCCGTACGATTTCCAAGTTTATCGATGTTGTAAATGATCAGCACCTGATCGCGTTGATAGCCCACATCTTTGTGTTGAATATACTGCAACTGCCTAAACACTATCAGCGTTCCCGCGATTAACAAAACCGAAGCTGCAAACTGAAATATAACTAACACATTACGGAACATGGATCGCTTACCACTTGTACCGATTCCTTTCAGTACCGAAACAGGTTGAAAGGCTGATAAATAGAAAGCCGGATAGCTGCCAGACACAATCCCCACTATAAGGGCAAGCACAACCAATCCAATCATAACCGCTGGCGTCATCAGCAAAGAAACTTCAAGCGATTTACCCGTTAGTTCATTAAAGAAAGGAAACACCGCAATAGTAATGGCTACTGCAAACAACATTGCGGCTGCACAGGTAAGCACCGATTCGGTAATAAACTGGGCAACCAGTGCGCCTTTCATTGAGCCCATTACCTTACGCATGCCAACCTCGCGGGCACGATTTGCCGAACGGGCTGTGGCCAGGTTCATAAAATTGATGATTGCAATAAAAAGTATACAAACTGCAATGGCAGAAAAAATATACACGTATTGGATGTTTCCAACTCCGTAAAGTTCACCAATGCGATCTGATCGCAGATAAATATCTGGTAAGGCGGTAAGTGATGCTTTAAAAAAATTTCCTTCCTTATTAAATTCTTCAAGCGACTTTCCAATCACTTGCTGGAGTTGTGGACCTAGATGCCGATCCAGCATTTTTTTTAACAATGGAACTACTTCATTTACATTAACACCTTCTTTCAACAATAAATAGGTGTTCCAGTTTTGACTGCCCGCCCACGTACCATCAAGCGCATCGTCACGCTCAATAATGGGAACAAAACTGGTAAACCGAAAGTGCATATTGGAAGGCAAGTCTTTTATAACACCGGTTATTTTCCGCGACTCGTTGTTGTTTTGGGTAAGGGTCTCGCTTGCCACATCTGTTTCTTCAAAATACTTTCGCGCTACCGACTCCGTAATAACAATAGAATTTGGTTCGGTTAATGCGGTTTTCGGATTGCCCGAAATCATGGGCATAGTAAATACATCAAACAACGTTGAATCTGCCCATGCTACATTTTCTTCCTTAATGTTTTCATTTCCTTTTTTCACCAGAAAACTTCCGTACCATTGCAGCCGTGTGAATGTTTCAATCTCTTGTATCTCGTTTTTTGCCGTCTCACCAAACAGTGGGTTGGCCACCGCTAAGTTCAGGTGATTATCACCAAACTTAAGTTCCATGTTAACCCGAAAAACCCGCGCTGCCTTTTCATGAAAGTTGTCGTAGCTTAGCTCGTGCCGCACATAAAGACCAATCAGTAAACATGCAGACAAGCCAACCGCAAGTCCGGCAATATTAATAACCGAGTAGCCAGTACTTTTGCGAAAAGTTCTCCAGGTAATTGTTAAGTAATTTTTGTACATGCTGATTGTATTTAGTGATTGTGACGACTTTCCACGAATAGCAAAAGGCTGAATAAATTGAAGAACATTAGCTATAAAAAGTAGGTTAGCTTTCCAGCGGGGCATTGATTTTCGTCTGCGTTCGTACAGTTCGATCATATCGCCAAGTACAGCTTCTACCAGGTGATCGTTGCACAGCCATTTAAAAAACCGAATGGCCCAGCGTGGTGGTGAGGTTGGTGCGGAACGTTTCATGCTTTGCCGCCCTCCCACACAATTTTTGGAACTTGCTTCCACATTTCGTTGCGTAGCTCGCGCGATTCCGCCAGTACTTTTTTTCCGGATTGTGTTAGTTGATACAACCGCTTATCGCGACCGCCACGGGTTTCGGTGGAGCCACCCAGCTTTGATTTGAGGTAGCCCTTCTCTTCCAGTCGTACGAGCGCCTTGTGTGCCGAACTGATCAAAATTGTTCTACCGGTTTGCTTTTCCAGTTCATCAACAATGGCGAGGCCATAGGCATCGTCAAACAGAATCCCGACTGATAAAAGTACCAGTTCCTCAAACTCACCCAGATAAGTTCCTTTCATTTGTTTCACCTTTGTCTATAAGACGAAGGAATTGGGGAATGGTTGCTTGCTGGAAAGATTTATTTTTGTGAGAACCAGAGAATTTTCACGTTATGACATGCAAATGGATGGTAATAAACACTTTTATCTCCCATCCGAAATCAACAACTCCACACGCCTGTTTTTCATTCTTCCGGATTCGGTTGTGTTTTCAGCAAGGGGTTTTGAACTTCCCTGACCGGAAGTTTCAATGCTTCTGAGATTAACACCATTGGCCACCAGGTATTCGGCAACTACATCGGCCCTTTGTTTTGACAGTGTAAGATTGTGTGCTTCTCTTCCAGTGTTATCGGTATGGCCTGAGATTTTAACCGAACGTTCCGGATGCGCAAGCAGGTAGTCAACAATTGGATTGAGTGTAGGAAAATGTTCGCTACGCAACGTTGATTTGTTGATTTCAAACAAAAGTTCTGCGTCTAATATAATCAGCGTGTCGGCTTTTACTTTTGCAACTTCAAATACCATTGGTTGCGTAAGCGTTGTATCAACAGCGATGGGTACTATTTTTTTTACTGGAGGCTTACGCGTACTGGTGTCTACACGGATGTTTTGATAAGCACCGCGTTTCGCATTGCGGGCAATCTTCTTTTTGAATTTTTCATAACTGATGCGCTTCATGGGCGCATCGTGCCCCGCCTGAATACGGCACAATCTGCGGAAGCATAGTACTTTGCCAAATACAGAGTGTTTTGAATTTTTATTTACGCGCTTCAGTCGTTCTTTGTTTTCACCGCTCAGGTGCGAAACCATGAACGGCATTTTGGGATTACCATATTCGCGACCTACCTGATTGGGTGGCCCTACGTATTTTTTCTGTGCATTGGCATAGCAGGTGCCCAACAGACTAATAAGAAGAAGAAAAACGCGCATGCAATGTGAGGACATTAATTTATTAGCCCGCTCCTACCTTTCTGCACCAG
>DPSB01000326.1 GCA_003537495.1 Cytophagales bacterium
GTAGGAAAGCGAGCTTCCGAGGAGAGCTGGTTGATAGAGGGCCAGATTCTCCAACTGTGCTGAAATTGGTAATGAGTATGGTTAACTCAGGAGCAGCTTATTGTGTACCTGGAAATCACGACATGAAGCTGCAAAAGTACCTGAGCGGAAAGGATGTCCAATTGAAGCACGGCCTTGCTTTGACTGTTGAGCAATTGAAAACTGAAAATACACACTTCATCAATCAGGTGAAAGATTTTCTCTATGGTATGGTGAGTCACTACGTATTTGATAATGGCAGACTGGTTGTTGCACATGCCGGATTGAAGGAAGAAATGCAGGGCCGAGGGAGTGGAGCAGTGAGATCGTTTTGCATGTTTGGCGAAACGACTGGCGAAACCGATGAGTTTGGATTACCTGTTCGTTTCAATTGGGCGTCTGAGTATAGGGGAAAAGCTATGGTTGTTTACGGTCATACACCTGTGCCCGAAGCACAATGGTTAAACAGAACTATAGACATTGATACAGGGTGTGTATTTGGAGGAAAGTTGTCTGCCTTACGTTATCCTGAAGAAGAACTTGTTTCTGTTGACGCAAAGCAAGTCTATGCTGAGCCCGCCAAACCATTGAACTGGAAAGCAGATGTAGTGCTTAGCCATCAGCATGAGTACGATGATGTATTGGATATTGATGATGTGATCGGTAAACGAATTATCAGCACGAGGCTGAGAAATAATGTTACCGTACGAGAGGAAAACTCCATTGCAGCATTGGAAGTGATGAGTCGCTTTGCGTTAAACCCAAAGTGGTTGATCTATTTGCCTCCCACCATGTCACCTTCTGAGACCAGTGAATTGGACGGATACCTTGAGCATCCGATTGAAGCTTTGAAATATTTCAAAAGCCAGGGTGTTGAAAAGGTCGTGTGCGAAGAAAAGCACATGGGTTCACGGGCTATTTTGATCATTTGCAAAGATGAGGAAACGGTCCGCACTCGGTTTGGAATTGAGCATTCAGGAATAGGAGTTTGCTATACCAGAACAGGAAGAAACTTCTTTACAGACAACGAACTTGAAGCTCAATTTATCGATCGTGTAAACAAGGCTTTAACGAACGCAAACTTCTGGGAGAAATTCAATACCGATTGGGTTTGTCTTGATGCAGAGTTGATGCCTTGGTCTGCCAAAGCGCAAGCATTGTTAAAAGATCAATATGCTTCTGTTGGGGCTGCGGCTTCTGCTGCATTGGTCAATGTGGTAGATGTTTTAAATCAAACCGCTGGTAGAAAAATCGAAGGAGTTAACGAGTTGTTGCAAATGTATTCTTCCAAAAAAGAGATGATATCCGATTACACGGATACCTACCGAAACTACTGCTGGCCGGTAAATGGAGTGGTTGATTATAAGCTTGCACCATTTCACATATTGGCAACAGAAGGTGCAGTGCATGTTGACAAAGACCATGCGTGGCACATGCAAGAGATCGGTTTGATCTGTGAGCAGGATCGCCAATTGTTTTTGGCAACACCTCATAAAATTATTCAAGTCAATGATGAAGCTGGCATCAATGAGGTTGTGAGTTGGTGGACAAACCTGACTGAAAAAGGAGGGGAGGGAATGGTAATAAAGCCTTACGATTTTATTACCACTGGAAGTAAAGGACTTGTTCAACCAGCCATCAAATGCAGAGGTAAAGAGTATCTTCGTATTATCTACGGGCCTGAATATTCAGCTCCCGAAAACATGGCGAGACTTAAGAACAGAGGACTGTCTGGAAAAAGGTCACTTGCGTTGAGAGAGTTTGCTTTAGGTGTGGAGTCTTTGGAGAGGTTTGTGAAGAAAGAACCTTTGAGAAAAGTGCATGAATGTGTTTTTGGAGTGCTGGCTTTGGAGAGCGAGGAGATTGATCCTAGATTATAAATGAAATTTAAACTTAGTTGGCAATGAGCGAACAAAACGTAATTAATCCAATAATATCCTGGGCAGGAGAGAGGCCGTTGTGGGAGAAATATATATGGAAAGTATGTTTGGAATCCGGAAGCCTTACTCCAGAGCAACTTGATGTAGCTTATAATTACTTACTAATCGAAAGTGGTGTCGTGGCTAGTGAAGAAGCTCTACCTGAGATTTCTTTGGATGGGCTTGTCCCACCAGAATCGCAGCTGCTACTACCTATACGGCTAAAATCAATAGGAAGTCTCAGAAACGTGAATGCTTTATCTGGTGATCAGACAATTCCATTCCATGAAAAACTGACATTAATCTATGGCAGGAATGCAACTGGCAAGTCCGGTTATGGTAGGTTATTGTCAAAGGCATGCTTTAGTAGGGCTAACAAAAAGATACTTCCTAATCTAAAGGATACAGAAAGTCAGGGTGTTGGGGAAGCGACCTTCACAATGCATGACGGATCCACAATTAAGTTCTTGGATAACGGATTTGGTAATGAATCCTTAAAACGATTCTCTGTGTTTGACAGTGATTGTGTGCCGATCTATATAGATAGGTCGAACAGCCTCCAATTCACCCCTGGTCAATTACAAATATTCGATACCGTTAATCTCTTTATTCAGAAAATAGAAGAGAAGTTTAACGGTGATGTTTCTAAAAGGACAATCACTACACCTGTTCCATATATTTTTCAAAACGAGCCAATAAGCTCCATTTCCGCATTCCTGTTGAA
>DPSB01000584.1 GCA_003537495.1 Cytophagales bacterium
CAATATCGATAGCGAAGATATTTATGTGTATGATCTCAATCCTCAAAATCAGAATCAATATCAATACAAAGGTGCATGGGCTGACATGAATATAATTGCCGATACAATTCATGTAAAAAATGCAGCCGATGTTTATGTGCAACATAAGTTTACCCGTCATGGCCCGGTAACATTTATTGATACAAAACGAAACAAGGCTTACGCTGTACGCGCTGCGTGGATGGAACCCGGTGGCGCTCCGTACATGGCCAGCTTGCGTATGGATGGCGCCACTACGTGGGAAGAATTTCGGGAGGCGTGTTCGTTCAGTCACATTCCAGGCGAGAATATGATCTGGGCCGATAAGAAAGGAAACATTGGTTGGCAAACCGTAGGCATAGCACCCATTAGAAAAAACTGGGATGGACTTGTGCCCGTGCCCGGAGATGGTAGTTATGAATGGGAAGGATACTTGCCCATTAAAGAATTACCAAATGCATTTAATCCGCAAAAAGGTTTTTGGGTTACAGCAAACGAAAACCTGGTAGTTGCCGATTACAATCATCGTTATGCAGTAGGTTGGGAATGGGCTGATAGCAGCAGGGCTAACCGATTGAATGCTGTTTTAGAATCAAAAACTAAGATAAGTTTTGCTGAGATGCAGCAACTGCAATTCGATTATTTCAGCAATCCCGCAAGGCAGTTGGTTCCATACTTAAAAGATATTTCCATTGCCAATCCCGAAACAAAAAAACTGCAACAACTTTTGTTGGATTGGGATTTTGTGATGGATAAAAATTCAATTGCCGCTGGTGTATATGCAGCCTGGGAAAAACAACTGCTCGCGCAAGCGCACGCACAATTTGTTCCTGAAAAGTCAAAAGCAACTATCCGGTCGGTTTCTGTTAAAAAAGTTTTAGGTTGGTTAAAAGCCGATCGAAAAGAATTAGGTGGCCGCAATCAGTTTTTGATTAGTGCGCTTGAAGCCGCCAATAAAACGCTACAGCAAAAATTAGGCACAGACCTTTCCAAGTGGCAGTATGGGCAAGCTGCTTATCATCATGTTATCATCAAACATCCGTTAAGCAATGTTGTAAATGATTCGGTTCGTGCGCTGCTGGAATGTGGCCCGCTGCCACGCGGTGGTTCTGCTTCAACCCCCGGTGTAACCAGCAACAGCGATAATCAAAGTCATGGCGCCACGTTTAGAATGGTGGCCGATGTTACCGATTGGGATAAAACACTTTTTACAAATGCTCCGGGCCAGAGTGGCGATCCGGCCAGTCCGTTTTACCGAAACCTTTTTGAATTGTGGGCAACCGATAAACACGTTAAGGTTTATTATAGCCGTGAGAAAGTAGAAGCGGCCAGCGTAACCAAAACCTTTTTTCAGCCAGAATAATTTTTCGTTCTGTAACATAGATCACAGTAGGTGTGGGTTAGTTGGCTTTACTTTCGGTAATCAAAACCAAAATGTTATGAACAAGAATATGGGAAGTGCGGATCGTATTATCCGCATTGCGTTGGCATTAATTTTTGCTACACTCTATTTTACGAGCACCGTTACCGGTACTGTTGGGTTAATCCTTTTAATAGTAGGCGGTGTGTTTGTACTTACCAGCCTGGTAAGCTTCTGCCCGCTTTATACACTTTTCGGAATTAAAACATGTGCGGTAAAAGAATCGGGTAAAGTCTGATTTATCCGTTAAACCAGTTGGGGAAACTCCACACCATCCAGCCATACGCGGCAAAGCGGATGATGCGGGTAATGCATATCAGCAGAAAATACTTGATATTCATATTTACTGAGCCCGCCAACATGCATGTAGCTGAAAATGGAACCGGTGTTATTGCACCTACCAGCACGAGGTAGCCACCAAATTTTTTTAAATTCTTTTCGTATTGCTTCAGGTACTTTTCGCGGATGCGCTGTTGGTAAAATGGGGTCTTGGAAAAAGTTTTTCCAATATAATATCCTAAAATACCCGCACCGTAGGAAATCACCGCCAAAATGGAAAGGTTAACAATAAATCCACTTACATCGATATCATCCAGAATCCAGATCATCATAAAGAGTTCTGGCGGAAGAATGCCAAACACAATTTCCGATAACGTGTACGTTCCGTAAAGAATACCGGGGTTGGCCCGTATATCTCCGATATGGCTTTTGAAATTTTCCTGAATGTACCCTTCCATTAATATGAAGGCGGTAATAATGATGGCAAACCAAATCAGGCCACGCACCAGATTCTTTACCAAAAAGCCCGATCGTGTTTCTTCTTCTTCGTTCTGCTCCATACTCATTTCACAATTGGCATCCGTTTAAACGGCTTGGTTTCATCAAACAATTTACGATAGGTAGCGTGCTTCTTTACCACTGCTGCATTTATTTGCTCGGCAACACGTACCATCTTCGGATTAAAATCTCCAATCCAATTCATTTCATATTCGGTGTAGGCAAAACCACCACCATGTGCCAGCTTTCTAAACTCTTCAATAATGGCCCCATCAACTCCTTTTCCCTGATGCTCGGGCACCAAGCCAAACAAAACCCCAAAAGCTTTCTTGTTTGTCTTTAGTAATGTATGCCAAACAAATTTGGCCTTACCGAGCCAATCCATTTTTCCATTTACAAATTTGAAAATTTGATTTACCTCGGGCAGAGAAAGAAAAAACGCAATGGGTTCATTTTTATAATAGCCAAACCAAAGTAGTTTTTCATCCATAATAGGCTTCATCTGTTTTACCAGATGTTTTGCCTGCGATTCTGTAAGTTCTGGTATTTCCCCACGCTTAGCCCACGCCTTGTTATACACTTCGCGAATCAACTCCGGCAATTTACTCCACTCCGCTTTTCTGAGATACCTGAAACTATATTCTGGATTTTTTGCCGTCAAGGCAGCTTTCTCATAAAGCCGATCACCTAGTGGGCCTTCAATGGCACGACCGAATGTGAGTTGATAGAAATAAACCTGAAAGCCGTAGGCCTCAAAAAATTTTTGATAGTATGGAAAATTGTAATTGCATTGGTAGTTGGGTTGCCGATCGTACCCCTCCAGCAACAACCCCCACCACCTATCGCGATTACCAAAATTAATCGGGCCATCCATGGCTTCCATGCCGCGTTGTTGCAACCACGTTTTGCACTGATCGAAGAGCATGAATGCCGCTTTTTCATCTTCAATGCATTCAAAAAAACCTAAGCCGCCTGTGGGTTGCTCGTTTCCTTTATTGGTAGTTTTCTGATTTACAAAAGCCGCTACTCTTCCTATTGTTTTGCCGGCAGCATCCAGCAAGAGCCAACGCACACATTCTCCATGATGATAGGTTTTGTTTTTTACGGTATCGAATACACCTTCTACATCGGCATCCAGAGGCCTGATCCAATTAGGCGTATGTTTATACAGCCGTACCGGTAGCTCCAAAAATTCTCGCTTATCCTGAGGCGAAACAACTTCTTTAACTTGCATGGGGATCAATATAAGGAATGGTCGGCTTTGTTCGGTAATGTAATTTGAAAAGTTGTGCCGGCACCGGGTTTGCTGGCTACAGTAAGCTGACCCCCTAATTTTTCGACTGCGTTTCTAACAATGTACAACCCCAGACCAGAGCCTTCTGACTGTTCGCTGGCGCGATAAAACATTTCGAAAATCCGGCTCAGATTTTCAGGACTAATGCCAATACCATTGTCTTTGAATTCAATTGAAGCCGCATCGGTCGTTACAGCTACCCGAATAGACACGCTACATACTTCATCTCTGATTTTGCGGTATTTAATCGCGTTTGAAATCAGGTTACGGAAGATTTCACCTATGCGCCACGGATCGCTATAAAACACCGGACCGGTAATTTGTAAATTCAAATCTACATGATCGGCACCGTGCATATAGTTGAGATCCTGAAACGTTTTGCGAATGATAGAGTCAAAGTCAATGGCTCCGGTCTTCACATCCATTTTAAGATTTTTAGAATGGCTCAACACATCACTGATAAAGTGATCGAGTTGCCGCACTTTATCGCCAATAATTTTTACGTACTCCGAAAGGTTATCATCATTACCCGGCATTTTTGCCAGATTAACAAGGCCTAAAACTGACGACAAGGGCGCGCGTAAATCGTGCGATACTTTATACACAAAGTTGTCGAGCTCAGAATTTCTGATCTTCAACTCTTCTTCAATTTTTTTCTGATCGGTGATGTCAACATAAACACCAAAAATGCCAATAGTCTTATCTTCCAGATGAATGGGCAGTCCATAAATAATTACCGATACCGATTCATCATCTCTGCGCAAGCGTGTAGTTTCTATCTTTACAACTTGTTCGGCCGAAATAAGCGAATTCAGGTCGTTGCCTTCCGATTCTAATTCTTGCGGTACAATAAATTGATTAAGGCTATTGCCGCGCAACTCGGTAATGGTGTATCCGAACAATAATTCAAAACCACGGTTAACCTGTTTCACATTGCCTTCACTATCCAACAATACAATGGCCATGGGCGAGTTGTTGAACAACTCTGAAAACAAAGTTGCTGCCTCACGATACCGGGTATCGGCCTCGTGTTTTTTATGTTCAAGTTCTTTACGTTCGCCAATATCACTAATTACTCCGCTCCACGTAATGCGGCCGTCTGGTAACTGAACCGGCTCGCATGAAGCTTCAATCCAAATAGTTTCGCCATTAGCATTAAACACCCGGCCCTCCCATTTAAATTGAGTTACTTCTGCAATTACCCGATCAAACTGTTGTTCAAACTCAGTCCAGTCATCGGTGTGAATAAAAACCTTCATTGGGTAAGAACCACTCAGAAGCAGTTCGCGCTTTATGCCCAGAATTTTTTCGCACGAAGCACTGAGATAGGTAAAATCGCGCGAACCATCAGGCTTAACAGTATATTCAAAAACAACCACAGGCAGGTTGTCTATGATTTGTTGCATACTTAATGTCTGAATTCGCTTCTCAGTGTTCATTTATTTAAAACCAAACCGACAATATAAAGTACTTTTTGATAAAAATCTTACCTTAGGTAAGAGTAACGTAAGATTCATGACTTCTTAACCCGAAACACAACTGAACGAATAAATTTTTGCTGCGTGCAGTAGCTTTTCAGGGTAATGCAACCGGCATTTGTCAAGGTATTAAACCACTTGGGTAAGGCTTGTGTTTTAAGTCCGGTCGTCATGCGGAAGAACAAATACATCAAACCAACCTTAACCCGTTGCAGCATAGTGTGTGTTTCAAAATCCGTAACCAACCAAAGAGCGTTATCGCGCACATGCATTTTTAATCCTGCGATCAGATTAGGAAGCTGGGCATCCGAAAACAAATCCAGATAGAAATGAGTGAGTACTGCATCATAATCCCGATCGGGTATGTCTGCTTCGGTACCTTTAATAAATTGAATTAATACACCTTTGGCATTTTGCTCTGCTTTCGCAATCATCTTAGCAGAAGCATCTACATAATGAATAATCAGGTTGGGGTTGATTTGGAATATAAAAGGCAGCATCCAACCGGTGCCGCCACCGAGTATTAACAATTTCTTCCGGTCTTTTAAATAAGGAAGCCATTTTAACTGGGCCTGCTGAATTTGTTTGCCTACAAAAATTACCGCAAGGCGATCATACACAGGTGCAAGCCTATCATAACCACTGGTCATACCAAACCAATAAGGGGTAAGAAAAAAATAGCATCGCCCCATAGGCGATACCGTTCATATTGCTCAAAGTATGAATGAAAAATAAAAAGGCCAATCAACACAAACCACATCAACAGGAAAATCCAGCCGATGGGATTGGAGATCATACCAACAAAACTTAAGGTGATTCCACCAACAAATAGAATAATTAATAAAGTGCTTACTGCTTTTTTACCTAAGCGCGTGGCCAACGATGCCTGGCCCATCTTACTATCAACATCGCACTCAAACCAGGCAAACAGTAACAAGTTGGTTAACGCAATTAAAAATAGTTGAGCAATCAATCCGGAAGCTGGCATTATCAATTGCCAGCTTCCGGGCCAGGCTGGTAGCAGCACACCAAGTGTGTAGAGTACAGCCACGGTAAACTCTTTTATTGGCATTTTTTTTTGCACCAACAGATAGATTAGAATAACTGGAGCAAGTATCAATCCGCCTACTATAACTGAGGGGCGAATGAAAACCATGAGCGCACAAACTATCAGCACAGCAACAGCAAGCGCCACCCGAAGTGGCTTGCTATACTTTTGATGAAACCGATGCCGTTCGCTATAAGCTGGTTCCGTTAAATGCCGCACATCCATTAACCGATCAATTGTATAAATTACCCACACTGTCAAACCAAGCACAACAATTCCATACACCCGCACCGCTGCCAATAACTGTTTGGAAAAAAACAAAGCTGTAATCATCGCGCCAAGCGCCACATCCAGGCTGAGTAAATTAACAAGGCGGTAGGCGCGATTGAACATGATTAAAAATAAAAAAGCTCTCAGGCATTCCCGAGAGCTTTTATGTATTGATTTTGTATTTATTACGCTGACTTCAACGCTTCGGCACCAGCTACAATTTCCAAAATCTCTTTGGTAATAGCTGCCTGGCGTGTGCGGTTGTAAGTAAGTTTTAAATCTTTCAGCAACTCGCCTGCGTTTTCAGTAGCCTTATC
>DPSB01000215.1 GCA_003537495.1 Cytophagales bacterium
AATTACAGTTTCATTGTATCATTATTTTGCGGGGGGGGGGTTACCTGATCGAATTAGAAAAAATCCATCTATGAGCGATCTTGTATTTAAACAGGCTTACGCTAATATAAGTCCTTCTTCCTACCTGGCTAGAAATTTTAGAACGTGTGGATATTCGGCAAGCATCATTCCAAATTTTATCGATATAGACAGGTATCCATTTCGACATCGAGCCGATGTAAGGCCACGCTTACTTTGGGTGAGATCGTTTCATACAATCTATAATCCAATTTTGGCTATTAAAATTCTGGAATTGCTATTAGAGGTTTATCCAGAAGTTTCGTTATGCATGGTTGGTCCGGATAAGGATGGATCTAGAAAAGTCGTTGAAGAACTAGCAGTAGCCAAAGGGTTGTCACATTTAGTTGAGTTTACAGGTAAGCTTTCGAAAGCGGAATGGATTACGAAGTCAGCTTCATTTGATATTTTTATCAATACTACAGACTATGATAATATGCCAGTAAGTGTACTCGAAGCAATGGCTTTAGGTTTTCCGGTTATTTCAACGAGTGTTGGTGGAGTTCCTGATCTTATCCAAGATGAACACAATGGGCTTTTGGTAATGCCAAATGATGCAAAGGAATTTGCAACGAAGATTATAGCACTTTTAGAAAAGCCGGAATTAGCAGCTTCTTTGTCGGTTAGTGCAAGAGTTTTTGCCGAATCATATTCTTGGGAAAAAGTAAAGCCACACTGGGTTCAATTGTTAACTGAAAATCAGGGATGAGCTACTGGCAGCAAAAGATTTATCCTGCCTTGCCTGTACCACTTCAACATGCAGCTGTTTCAGCCTATGGTTGGAAGTGGATGAAGCGGAGATTTGGAGGAATCTATGAAGCGGAATATATAAAATTCCGTAATCGTGAAACCTTCACTGCAGATCAATGGGAAAGTTATCAGACGTGTGAGCTGAGGAAAATTCTCTTGCATGCCTGGGATACCGTATTGTATTATCAACAAACCCTTAAAAATTCCGGCATTTCGCGAAATAGGCTTGAGAAATTTGAGCTTTCAGATTTAAGGCTTTTGCCAATGCTCAGTAAGGAAACACTTCGGAAGGAGGGTACAAAATCGTTGTTATCGTTTAAGCCTGAAGCACATGGAAGCTTTTTTTCAAGTAGTGGAAGCACTGGAACGCCAACACAGATTTGTTATTCGCATGCCTTTCATCAGCGGTTAAGTGCAGCCTATGAAGCACGAGTTCGTAATTGGGGAGGGGTTAATCGTTTTACTCCGCGTGCTATGGTTGGAGGTAGGAGGGTTTTGTCCGAAGGTGTCGCTAAAGCACCGTTTGGGCGATACAACTATTTTGAAAAACAGTTATACCTATCCGCGTACCATATTTCGCGCAATACAGCTCAGGAATACCTTAAACAAATAGTTCACTACAAGTCGGAGTACATGGTAGGGTACGCCATGAGTCATTTCTTCCTGGCTCGTTTTATAGATGAACTAAATCTGGAGGCTCCTCCGATGAAATCAATGCTAACTTCAAGTGAAAAACTGACACCCGATATGCGCGGGTTGTTCAACAAAGTCTATGGTTGTAAAACATTTGACGGTTGGAGCGGTGTTGAAAATTGCGGACTAATATCAGAGACCGAAAATGAAGAACTACTGGTAAGCCCGGATGTAGGTATTTTGGAAGTTATTAAGTCTGATGGGGAACCAGCACAGCCTGGAGAGATAGGTGAGTTGGTATGTACGGGGTTATTGAATTTTGATCAGCCGTTAATTCGATATAAGATTGGGGATCAAGTGAGACTGAGAAAAGATCAGACTACGAGATGTGGTCGTTCCATGCCTGTTATTGAAGAGATTATCGGTCGTGTGGAAGATGTAGTTATTGGAAAGGATGGGAGGGAGTTGGTACGGTTTCATGGGATATTTATCAATTTAACAACGGTACAGCAGGCACAGGTGGTGCAAGAGAGTCTGAACGATTTTGTTGTTAACGTGGTGCCTTCAGGTAAGTTAAGTGAATCTGATAAGTTGAGCATGGCATCACGAATGAAGAGTCAGCTAGGTGAAATTAATATAGAGTTTAAAGTATTTTCAAACTTACCCTTGGGACCAGGAGGAAAATTTAAATCGGTAGTTTCAAAAATTCAAAGAATATCTGCAACAAAATGACTGCTACTGGTTTTAAGTTTAGTATAGTTTGTCCGGCATTAAATGAAGGTAAATATATTGGCGATATTATTGAAGCATTTGTTCAGTACTGCCCCCAACCATCTGAATTATTTATCGCTGATGGAGGTTCCACCGACAATACCAAGGCAATTGTATTGGAGTGGACCAAAAGATATGAGAATATTTTTTTGATTAATAATGAAAGGAAATTTGTAAGCTATGCTTTCAATCAATGTTATCCAAAAGCAAAGGGAAAGTATCTTGCTTTACTGGGTGCCCATACCCATTACCCTGCTACTTTCTTTAACATTGCGCTCAAAGAATTAGAATCTGGAAATGCGGATGTGGTTGGTGGCCCTCTTAAACAAATTGGTTCTGGTAATTGGGGAAGTGCAATAGCAGCTTGCATGAGCACACCATTTGGCGTGGGAGGCACAGAATTCAGAGTTTTAAAAAAGAGAATGTATGTGGATAGCGTTGCTTTTGCTTGTTATAATCGAAAGGTATTTGAAAAGATTGGCCTTTTTGATGAGAAGCTAATACGAAATCAGGATGATGAAATGCATTACCGGATAAATGCTCATGGCTTTAGAATTTTAATGGTTCCGGAAATGGAATGTTCATATCAGGTTCGTTCAACTATTGGTCAATTATTTAAACAATATTTCCAATACGGTTTATATAAGCCACTTGTACTGAAAAAGGTTTCATCAGGAATTCGGTTGCGTCATTTGATACCAGCTTTGTTTTGTATATATCTGTTGGTGGTACCCTTAATTATTTGGGGCAAAGCCAACTTACTTTTGGTGCCACTTATTCTTTATGGAATTTTGCTATTCTGGTTTTCATTCACACGATCACTTTCTTTTGATCGTGTCAGGGCATTAATTGTATATCCTACATTACATGTCAGCTACGGTTTGGGATTTATTTTGGGTCTCTTTAAGTTGAAGTAGCAAATATTTTACAAAGTATGGTTGAATTAAGAGAGGCTAAACTTCAGGATCTTGATAAGATAGCACATTGCCATAGATCAGCCTTTCCTAACACATTGTCTTCCCGGTTAGGAGTATCCATTTCATACAAGATGCTCCAATGGTACCTGATAGATGATAAACGTTTTTTGTTTTGGCTGGCCAAGGATAATGTATGTGTAGGGTATGCTGGTGGAATGATTTCTGATGGCACTCAGATTCACGGTTCAGCATCTGGCACCATTCAATTTGCTTTTCGGGAGATTGTAGTTGCGTTGTTGCTGAAGCCGTGGCTTTGGTTCCATCCAGAATTAGTTTCACGGTATCCGCTAATTTTAAAAAATATTTATTTCAGAATCACAGGATTCAAAACACCCGCAAAAGATCGTAAAGGGGCTATTTTGGCAGAACCGCACACCAGTCTTGTGGTGATCGGGGTTCATCCCGAGCATCAAGGAAGGGGCTACGGGTCATTATTGCTGAAGGCATTTGAACAGAAAACAATTGATATGGGCTTCAATAAAATGTTGTTAACCGTATTAGCAGATAATGTACAAGCTATAAAATCATACGTTAAAAATGGTTGGACCAAGGTGCGCCAAGAAAATAAGTCGGTAAACATGCAAAAGATAGTTTATAAGTAAGATGATTAAGATCGTTACTGTTCTAGGTGCTCGTCCACAATTTATTAAGGCGGCAGCATTATCAAGATGCTTAAAAGAAAAACAGAAATTTCAGGAAGTAATCGTCCACACCGGTCAACACTTTGATGCTAATATGTCGGATGTTTTTTTTAAAGAACTGGATATTCCCATGCCCTCCTACAACTTGAATATTCACAGTCTTTCACATGGAGCCATGACAGGTCAGATGCTTTCAGGTGTTGAAGAAATTATTGTGAAAGAAAAACCAGATTATGTACTTGTCTATGGTGACACAAATTCCACGCTTGCAGGAGCATTGGCTGCAAAAAAAATGAAGATTAACGTAGTTCATGTAGAGGCAGGACTTCGGAGTTTTAATATGGCTATGCCAGAGGAAATCAATAGAATACTTACCGATAGAATAAGTGATCTGCTTTGCTGCCCCACCGATGCCGCAGTCAGGAATTTATTAAATGAAGGTTTTGCTAATTTTTCCACTACAATTGTAAAAACTGGCGATGTAATGCAAGACGCAGCACTTTATTATGCTGCACGGGTTAATGTGAAAGCTGAACTA
>DPSB01000209.1 GCA_003537495.1 Cytophagales bacterium
GCATTAATGGGGCCGCTGGTGCGATCGTCAAATCGTAATCTGTAGCCCATACCCTGTAGTTCTTTACGCACATAAAATGGTGTGCTTTCGTGCAATAGAATATTACCATACTTTGGCTTGCGATCTTCTCCGCCAAGCGAAAGCCAAAGTTGATCGCTATTTATGTTAGGAGCTTCAGTTGATTCTTGAACAGTCATTCCGAATTCAACTACATTCAAAAAGAATTGCAACAAGTTTTGATCTTGCGTATCGCCACCCTGCACGGCAAATGAGAGAAATGGTTTGCCATCTTTAAGTGCCATTGTTGGTGTAAGTGTTACCCGTGGTCTTTTGCCCGGCTCTACTACGTTAAAAGGATTTTCTTTCGGATCGGTTACAAAACTTTGCATGCGTTGGCTCAAACCAATTCCGGTTTTACCCGCAATGCACGCGGGGTTCCAACCACCACTTGGCGTGATGGAAACTACCCAACCTTCTTTATCGGCAGCCTCTACGGAAGTGGTACCCAGAAAAACCTGATCGAGATAATCTTCTGAAAGTGGTGAGGTGTAAGTGGTGTTAGCCGCCTGCGACCATTGCTTTAGATAATCTTTATAGGGATTGGTTTTGCCTTCAAAAGGATATGGATCGCCCGGACCGGTTTTGGTATCGTTGCGTTCCCAGTTAATAGCTTTTACTCTTTCTTTTGCGTACTCCTTCGAAAGTAAACCTTTAATGGGTTCTTCTGGTGCAAAGTATGGATCGCCATAATAAAAATCACGATCGGCAAACGTAAGATTCATCACCTGATAAAGCGTGTGAATGTATTTGGCTGAATTAAAACCCATCGCTTTCAGGTCAATGTTCTCAAGCATATTTAACGCTTGTAACAACACCGGGCCTTGTGTCCACTGTTGCATTTTATAAACTTCAATGCCTTTGTAGTTTACACTGAGAGGTTCTTCGGTAATCACTTTCCAGTTGGCCAGATCTTTTTCAGTAATCAAGCCGCCTTGCTCTTGCGTGCCGCGTGCAATTTCTTTGGCGATATCGCCTTTATAAAAACGATCGTAGGCCGCATAGATAGCTTCCTTCCGCGATTTGCCTTTCTTTAATGCTTGTTGTTCTGTTTCCACCAACTTCTGAAGGGTGGCTAGTAAATCTTTCTGCACAAAAATTTCTCCGGCCACGGGCGCTTCACGCTTTTCGCCCAGGTGTGGAAGAAAAACGGCTTTGGAATACGGCCATTGTTTTATTGTTTCTTTTGATCGCTCAAAACTATTGGCAGTCTGCGCTTCAATCGGGTAACCTTCAGCCAACTGCATGGCTGGTGTTAATACATCTTTCAAACTCATGGTTCCGTATTCGGCCAACATAACCATTAGCCCACCCGGTGTGCCGGGAGTTACCGCGGCAAGCGGGCCATATTGTGGTGGATAATTCATGCCTTTACCTTTAAAGAAATCGGCAGTAGCCCCGGTGGGTGCAACACCCAATGCATTTATGGCAATAACTTTTTTTGTTTTCGGATTGTAGATAAGCGCCTGTGTTTCGCCACCCCAACTCAATACATCGAACATAGTGCAGGTTGCAGCAAGCATAGCACACGATGCATCTACTGCGTTACCACCTTTACTAAAAACCATCGCTCCGGCTGTAGCCGCCAACGGCTTTCCTGTAATGGCCATCCAATGTTTAGCATGCAACGGAGGTTTTTGAGTAGTTACCGGTAAGTTGTTAAACGATTGGGCTATCGTTAAACAACTGATGGTAGATGCCAGCGTGATTAACAAAAGTTTCAGTTTCATAGCGGGTATAGGTTTAGGCCAGTGGTTAATTCGTGTAAATGATTACTTTCGGTAGACTTTAAAAGTACTACAACCCCGCGCGAATAGAAAAGCCGCTGCGGGCTGAAGGAGTAAATGTTCCACTAACGGAAAAAACATGCATACCGAATTGATTAACCGGTTTTATACGGCCTTTCAAAAGCAAGACTGGCAAACTATGAACAGTTGTTACCACCCCGAAGCCTCGTTTTACGATCCTGCTTTTCGTAACCTGAATAGCAAAGAAGTGCGAGCCATGTGGCACATGCTCTGTTTAAATGCCCGCGATTTTTCACTCACCTTTACGGATGTAGCCACCAATGAAAAGACGGGCAAATGCCTTTGGGTGGCTACGTACACATTCTCAAAAACGGGTAATAAAGTCGTAAACCGGATTACAGCTGCTTTTGAGTTTAAAGCAGGACTGATTGTAAAGCATACCGATACGTTCGATCTATGGAAATGGAGCCGGCAGGCATTGGGGGTAAGTGGTATTTTACTGGGCTGGTCAGCCCTGGTTAAGAATAAAGTGAACGACAATGCACGCAAGAGTCTGGCCCGGTTTATAGCCGAACACCCCGAATATCAATAGCCGGAAAAAAGTGTCGGAATTCGCGCGATTTCGAGGATAATTCAAAAAAACTATTACCTTTGGTTAGTTAATGAGATAATTCCCACCTGAAAGTAGTCCACTAATCGTGATCTTTATTGGCAGGCCTTATTGAGTTAGCGAGAACATTTATCACTTAATTTCAAAAACAAAAATGAACATTTATGTAGCCAACATTCCCTGGAAGGCATCCGAGGAACAATTGAAACAATTATTTGCTGAGTACGGAGAAGTAAGCTCAGCGAAGATTATCATGGACAAAGTTACCCAGCGCAGTCGGGGATTTGGTTTTGTAGAAATGGCCGATGACACTGCCGGTCGTGCAGCAATTACTGGCCTGAATGGTTTCGACTTTTTAGGAAAAGTATTGGTAGTTAACGAAGCTCGCCCACGTGAAGAAGGTGGTGGCGGTGGCCGTGGTGGCAATCGTGGTGGTGGCGGTGGCTACCGCAGAGGTGATTTCAATAAGGATTATTAATTCGGTTTGAAATAATATTACAAAGCCTCGCCATGCGGGGCTTTGTTGTTTTTTGGCGAAGACCTTTCAGGTCTTGAAGGTAATTGCTTGAAAGACCTGGAAGGTCTTTACTCAAAAAAACCACTTCGCCCCTTCTCATACGTTACCGTTAACCGATGCATAGCCCGCGTGCAGGCAATGTATAGCATGCGCCTGTCAATTTCCGATTTATAATTGCTGGCCGATACAAACGGCACCAACACTTCATCAAACTCTAATCCTTTCGATAAATGCACGGTGGTAATAATAATACCGCTGGAGAAATTTGTGCTGGTAGGAGTGATTAAATGAAGTTTCAGTTTTTTCTCCTGATCATCAGTAGCTTTAACTTTTTCATAGAGCATCTCCGCTTGCTGTTGCGTTTTACAAATAATACCCATCGATTGATTTACTGAAGTGCTAAACTTCTGGCATTCCTTAAAAATAGCAGTTATCTCTTCCTGCGCGGTAGCAAAGCCCAACACCTGTGGCTCTTCTCCGTGGCGTTCCATGGCAATCAGCTTTTCATTCGGACTAATGCGTAGTGAGAATTGTGTAATCTCCCAGGTAGAACGATAGCTTCTGAACAACTTTACAATCTCCCCTTGTGGAAATACTTCTTCAATGCCTTCGGCTGAAGAGGCACTATAAGGATTAACCGGTTGGTTTACATCGCCCAGAATAGTTTTCTTACACTTAAACACGCGCGACAGTACCGAATATTGTACCGGTGTGTAATCCTGCATCTCATCTACCAGCAGGTGTTTGATGTGATCGTAACTTTGAATTCCCTCTAACCGGATCTTGCAATAGATCAAAGGAAATACATCCGCAAACTCCAGTTTCATGCCGTGCATCATGCGAAACATTTCGGGTTTACCAATCCAATCGTAAAAGCCTTTATATACATCAAACGCACTGCGAATGTTAAACATACGCGGCACCAACTCCCATACTTTTGCTTTCTCGCCACCACTTAATTTCCGATTGGTACCATTGCGAATGTATTGCAAAACTTCTTTCACTACTTCGGGAATGCGTTTGCCCATCGGCATGCGACTCCACGATCTGAATTTTTCAATCACAAACGGGTACGGTACCACCACTCCCGCTACTTTCAAATCCATCGGCTGGAATGAATTGTTCTCGAGATGAATAAAATATTTATTCAGTTGGCTGAGAAACTCAAATGATGATTTAAACCGGATGCGTTCAATAAACTCTGGATGCGGATGGTCAAGCAAACTCGCCACCTGTTGAAAGAAAGTCTGGAAGGGGAATTTATTTTCAAGCAGTTCGTTCGCTAATTCTTCCATCCCTGTTTCCGGAATGTACTCCTCACCTAATTCGGGCAACACGTTACTGATGTAATCGGCAAATACTTTATTGGGTGATAATATTAAAATATCTTTTGCCTTAATCGTATCGCGAAAGCGATATAATAAAAACGCAATGCGGTGGAGTGCGATGGATGTTTTACCCGAACCCGCAACACCTTGAATGATCATAACCGAAGCGGTTTCGTTTCGGATAATCTGATTTTGATCGCGCTGAATAGTGGCCACGATGTTCTTCATCTTATCGTCAGCCGATTTGCTCAGTTCCTTTTGTAAAACATCATCCAGAATGCTTACGGAGTTTTCAATCATGAACTCCATACGGCCATCACGGATTTTGTATTGTCGCTTTAACAAAATATCTCCAGCGAATTTCCGGTTTAAGGTTTCATAGACGGCTGGGCCCAATTCAAAATCATAAAACAAGGATGATACAGGCGCACGCCAATCAAAAATATAATTCACGCGTTCAGCATCATCGGTAAAGGTTGCGAGGCCAATATAAATAGATGCCTCTTTTTCTTGCTGTTGCTTAAAATCAATGCGGCCAAAGTAAGGCGATTGAATCAGTTTCAACAATTTGCGTCTGCGCTCAACGGCTGATTCACCTGTAGAAACCATACGATCAATAGATTGACCGGAAGCCACGTGATCGGCTTCATCCATCCCACTTTGGTTTTCAAAAATGTACTGCTTCTTTTCGCGCAGTTCCTCAGAATACTCACGCACACGCGTTTCCATGCGACTGATTGCCCGCGCCAATCGCTCCTTTATCTCTTCCAGGTATTGTCGTTCGTCTTGTTCGGTAGGGTTTAGCATGCTGACTCCGTCCAAATTAAACGGTAAAGGTACAGGAAAGAATCTGAATGACTGGCTGCAATGACTGAATTCAATATCTTTGCGTACAACACACACAAAATGCAAAATATAAAAGTATCGGTAGATGCCGTTGTATTTGGATACGATCCGGAAGAAGGCGTATCGGTGCTACTCATTACGCGCAAGTACGAACCCTTTAAAGGTGTGTGGGCATTGCCCGGTGGATTGGTATTAAATGATGAAGCACTTGAAACTGCTGTAAAGCGAGAATTGAAAGAAGAAGCTGGCATTGATGTGAATTATCTGGAGCAATTGTATTCGTTTGGCAAACCCGATCGCGATCCGCGAAATCGCGTAATCAGCATAGCTTATTATGGATTGGTTCGTCCAAAAGATTTTCAGATCTCGGCTCAGACCGATGCCGAAAACGTGGCTTGGTTTAATATTCAAAAACTTCCACGCCTTGCTTTTGATCATAAACAGATTGTAGACCATGCTATTAAACGCTTGCGTCCAAAAATAGCGTATGAACCCGTAGGCTTCGAACTACTCGATAAAAAATTTCCTTTCTCCGATCTTGAAAAACTTTACCAGGCTTTGCTGAACCGCGAACTGGATCGCAGAAACTTCAAGAAAAAAATTATGGCCTATGGTTTTATTGAAGAGTTGGAAGAAAACATTCAACGCGGAGCCGGTCGGCCAGCACGACTGTACCAATTCAATAAGAAAAAGTATTTCGAGCTGAAAGAGAGCGGCTATAACTTCGATCTTTTTATTTGAATATCAGTCGATTAGCTAATTAGTGTAATTTTTACACAAAAAGATGATCAAAAGTGAATCATTCACGCTATATTTGCGTATATAATACACAAACAACAATATTATGAAGACCATCGGTGTGATTATAGCCCGCTTTCAATTGCCCTACCTGCACGAAGGGCATCGCATATTAATCAATTCGGTTACGCAACATCATAACAAAACCGTAATCGTACTGGGTGTTTCGCCCGTGTTGGGTAGCCGAAAAAATCCGTTGGATTTTCATACGCGCGAAAAGATGATTAAACAACAGTATCCCGATGCAGTGGTGCTGCCCCTACCCGATCATCCATTGGATAACAAATGGTCGCAAAACTTAGATAGCTTGTTGAGCAATGCCTTTCCGGGCGCAGGATTTAAGCTTTATGGTAGTCGCAACAGTTTTATTCCTTATTACTCTGGTAAACTGGAAACAGTAGAGTTACCCGAAAGCGGTACGCACAGTGCCACCTTGATTCGTGAACAAATCAGCGACCGCGTGTTGAACTCGGAGGAATTCAGAACCGGTATTATCTATGCCTATTCGAATACCTACCTCAAAGTTTATCCTACAGTAGATATTGCTGTGTTTAGAAATAATAAATCAGAATTGTTATTGGGGCGTAAAGACATTGATAATAAATGGCGTTTGTTGGGTGGATTTTCTGACCCAACTGATAATAGTTTTGAAGAAGCTGCGGCTCGGGAACTAAAAGAAGAGTGCGGTCCGATTGTAACCACCGAACTTATCTACGAAAAATCGCAACGGGTAAACGATTGGCGTTACAAACACGAAGCTGATAAAATTATAACCACATTATTCTCTGCTGACTACGTATCTGGCGAAGTAAAAGGCAGCGATGATATTGCTGAAGTAAAATGGTTCACACTTTCAACGATTGTTACGTTGATGCAACAGGAACAAACTGCCTCTGAACACGAACCACAATTGCAATGGCTACTCAATAAGTATTTAAAGGAATAAGATCAAATCTCAAATCAATTTTTACTCTTAAATATTAAATCCGAAATCTTGAATCCATAATTCGTATGAAACCCAATCTTCTTCTTTTGGCTGATGCCTATAA
>DPSB01000114.1 GCA_003537495.1 Cytophagales bacterium
GGTTTTATCGTAAATCAGCTGTCCCAGCTCAACTACCAACGGCCCCTCCACATTATTACTGTAAATCATACCCGTACCCAACCCTTGCGGGATTGTAACCGGGTAATTGGCGGTAAACTGGGCAATGGCATTTAACCCAATGTTGCTTTCGAGGGCCGAGGTTATCCACCAACCGCAGTTTGTCTTTTCGGCAAGTTCAATCCATTCCGCACAGGAAGCTAAACCGCCATGTAGCGTTGGTTTTAATATGATGTATGCTGGCTTGATACGATTCAGGAGATCAAGCTTATTTTGTTTGCCGGCTACACCAATCAATTCTTCATCCAATGCAATGGGTATAGGCGATTGCTGGCATAATTCGGGTAAAAACTCATGACCAGGCTTGAGTGGCTGTTCGATGGAATGAATGTCGAACCGAGCCAACCGGTTGAGCTTATCCAGAGCCTCTTCCGGTTTAAAAGCCCCGTTGGCATCTAACCGGATGGTAATGTTTTCGCGAAAGTATTTTCTGCGGATGTATTGCAACACATCGCACTCCTTTTCAAAATCGTGACTCCCAACTTTTAATTTCAGACAGGTAAAACCATCGCGGATCTTAATCTCGATTTGTTGCAACATAAAATCCAATCCACCCATCCAGATTAATCCGTTAATCGGAATAGGTGTTCCGGTTGTAAACGAGTTTTTGAAGATGAGTTTTTCGCCCCCATTTACCAGATCAAGCATTGCCGTTTCCAACGCAAACAATACAGACGAACTCAGGTGCTGATCGCGGAAGTGTTGTTGAATCCAACTGCTGACTTCGGTAAGTTCAGGTTTTGTTGGCGCATTCAATTGCTGTTGATTGATATGCGTAATCAATACATTCAACCTTTCCTCAAAATCGGGCGTTAACTCCGGACTCAATCCCGGTAACGGCCCGCATTCTCCAATGCCTGAAATACCATTCTCTGAATCTGTTAGCCTGATAAACCACGAAGTTTTATCTTTCATGGCGCCCCGCGAGGTGCGTGCATTGAACGAGAATTCAAAAATCTGCTTTTTTAGTTCAACCGCTAACATGCGAATTAGTATTGAAAAGAAATGATGAAAACCAATTTAATCAGGACAAAAGAAATGATAAAATCAGATTAATCAGAATAAGGGTTAAATCAAATTAATCAGAACAATCATAGTTAACTTTACCCTTGATTATGTCAGTGACTAAAATAATATCAATTCAGGATTATACCTACGAGCTACCAGACGATCGGATTGCCCGGTTTCCATTGCCACAACGCGACCAGTCCAAACTGCTGGTTTACCGGGAAGGAAATATTAAGCACGATCAGTTCCATAACCTGATTACACACCTGCCTCCAGATAGTACACTCTTCTTTAATAACACGCGTGTAATACCAGCACGGCTGCGATTTAAAAAAGATACCGGTGCTACTATTGAAATCTTTCTGCTACATCCTGTTGCACCATCGGCTGTTGTACAGCAAGCTATGGAAGCAACTGGTAACTGCCAATGGCAATGTACCATTGGTAACCTGAAGCGTTGGCCGGATGATAAACCTCTGCTATTCATCCATCCGGACTTTCAACTGAGCGCACGATTAATGAACCGGGCCGAGGGCTTAGTGGAATTTAGCTGGACAAGCTCGCATACATTTGCCGAAGTTGTTACCCTTTGCGGGGATGTGCCCCTGCCACCTTACTTAAACCGGGTTTCGGAAGAAACCGATAAAGAATCTTACCAAACTGTTTACTCCCGACATGATGGAGCCGTTGCTGCGCCAACCGCTGGGCTTCACTTTACAGAAACTGTTTTGAATCAGCTAGAAGCTGTTGGAATTAAAAAGGAATACTTGACCCTCCACGTAAGTGCTGGTACGTTTCAACCTGTAAAAACCGATAACGCTTTGGAGCACACCATGCATCAGGAGCAAGTTGTTGTTACCAAAAGTAATATAGAGGCCATGCTCAATAGCAATTTTTCAGTGGCGGTTGGCACAACCTCGGTTCGCACCATGGAAAGTTTGTATTGGTTCGGGGTGAAATTGATGAATGACTCTGAAAGTGCTTTTCAAATTGGTCAACGCGATGCCTACACCCTTCCGCAAGGTATTTCAAAACACCAGGCACTAACTTATGTACTTGATTATATGAATCTTAAAGGATTGGATACGCTGATTGGCGAGACCTCCATCTACATAATTCCGGGTTACACTTTTCGAACTGTAGATGCCCTGATCACCAACTTCCACCAGCCTGGCTCAACGCTGATTTTATTGGTGGCTGCTTTTACCGGAACTGATTGGCGTAAAATTTATGATTCGGCCTTAACCAACTACTATCGCTTTCTTAGCTATGGCGATAGTTCGCTGCTGTTTCCTAAAAAAGTATAACCCCTGTTGCTTACCAGATCCGGGCTCAGGTAATTCATGCCATGATTTGAATTATCGGTAGAATGAATAGACTTTAGGATTAGCACAACATCAACAATCTATTAATCAGTTGGTAAGGGATTTTAAAATCAACTGTTAATTGAATTGGATTTTCCGATGAATTGTGCAAAATTTAAAGGTTAAACCACAACCTATGCTCCACCGGCTTTGGAAAGCGCTTGATGTTGAACCGGATGAAACCGATCAGGTATCGCTTCTTTTAATCATGAGTTTTCTCATGGGCTTGTTTCTGGCTAGCGTAGCCGTTGCCTCGCAAACCCTTTTTCTGGCACATTTTGATGAACGAATTGACCTTCCCGCAGCCTTAGCAATTTCGGGGGGTATTGGTCTGTTAATAACCTTACTCTATAACTTTCTTCAGGGCCGGATACCATTCACGGCCCTTGCTGTTTTTAACCTTCTGTTGGTAATTGTATTTACTGGGTTCATTGAATTTGGTGAAGCCTATGTGCAGGACACCAACCTGCTTTTCTATTTTGGTTTTACGCTCATCCTCCCATTTACGTTTGTAATCCAACTTGTATTCTGGGGGTCGTTTAATCGCATGTTCAATGTGCGCGATTCCAAGCGCCTGATTGGTAGTGTGGATGTGGGTACCGATATCGCTTCCATCATCGCATTCTTTTCTATTCCTATTTTACTTGGTTACGGAGTTAAAGCCGAATCGCTTTATACCATTGGCCTGGTGAGTATTACCGGTTATCTGGTGCTGTTTATTATTCTTTCGCGCAAATATCTCGTAGCGGGCATTCTGATG
>DPSB01000575.1 GCA_003537495.1 Cytophagales bacterium
ATTAACTTCTACTATCAAATGATGTGGATACGATTTGTTGGAACTCATAAAGAATACGACAGAATTGACGCAAATAAAATTTGATGACCATGAACTTGAAACCAATAAAAACCAAAAAGGATTACCAGCAAGCGTTGGACAGACTTGAGATAATTTTTGACGCTAAAAAGGGAACTAAAGAAGGTGACGAACTTGAGATATTAGGAATATTGATTGACCAGTACGAAACCGAGCATTTCCCAATTGACTTACCGGACCCAATTGAGGCAATAAAATTTAGAATGGATCAACTTGGTTATACCCAGACAGATTTGGCAAAAGTTGTTGGGCTCAAAAGCAGAGCAAGTGAAATATTGAGTAAAAAGAGAAAGCTTTCATTGGACATGATTAGACAACTCCATGAAAAACTAAATATTCCAACTGACGTCTTGATACAATCCTACTGAACGGCACGAATTTATGCAATGCGGGGTTTACTCAACAAATAACAAACACATCTACCCGGTTCTTGCTGCATGAACAAAAAAAACTTACTCCTACTCGGCTTCATTCTGTTAAAATTTTATTTGCAGTTTATCCTCATCAGTCCGGAGTACGACTTACACCGCGATGAATACCTCCACCTCGATCAGGCCAAACATTTAGCCTGGGGTTATCAATCGGTACCACCCGTAACGTCATGGATTTCGTTTATCATCAGTCTGCTGGGCAATGGTGTGTTTTGGATCAAGTTTTTTCCGGCCTTATTCGGAGCGCTTACTGTGCTGGTGGTTTGGAAAACCATTGAAGAACTGAACGGCAATTTGATTGCCTTGCTGATTGGCGCTACCGGAGTTTTGTTTTCCATCCTGCTACGACTTAACACGTTGTATCAGCCAAACTCCTTAGATGTGTTGTGCTGGACCGCGCTTTTCTTTCTATTTCTGAAATACATTAACACAGAAAAACCAACCTGGCTTTACTGGAGCGCAGCAGTATTTGCCATTGGGTTTCTAAATAAATATAACATTGCATTTCTGGTTTTGGGACTTGTACCGGCCATACTGCTTACCCCACAACGAAAAATTTTTCTGAAGAAAGAATTGTACCTGGCTGCTTTAGTAGGGTTACTCTTGATCTTGCCTAATCTGATCTGGCAATACCAAAACAACTTTCCGGTGGTACATCACATGAATCAATTGGCGAAGTTACAATTGGTGAATGTAAACCGGTTTGATTTTTTAAAGAATCAAGTTTTGTTTTTTATGGGTGCTTTGCCAGTAATTCTTTTGGGGTTGTACGCGCTCATCTTCTACAAACCATTTAAGTTGTACACAGTATTTTTCTGGTCGATCATCTTTACCCTTAGTGTTTTCTTATGGTTTCGGGCCAAAGATTATTATGCGATTGGCCTATACCCGGTGTACATTGCCTTTGGTGCCGTTTATATTCAACACATTTCGCAAACGGGTTGGAAGCGGGCTTTGGTTCCGGTTGTCCTCGTTCTTCCGATACTGGTTTTTATTCGTATGTATACCATCGCTTTCCCCAATAAAACACCGGAGTACATCCTGCAACATCAGGATAAATACAAAGCGCTGGGTATGCTGCGTTGGGAAGATGGCAAAGATCATGATCTGCCACAAGACTTTGCCGACATGTTGGGCTGGAGTGAGTTGGCATTAAAAGTAGATCAGGTTTATACTGAAATAAATGAACCTGTAAATACACTTGTGCTATGTGATAACTATGGGCAAGCCGGAGCAATTAACTATTACTCACGCACTGGAGTAAGAGCGGTAACCTTCAATGCCGACTATATTGATTGGTTTGAATTAGATAAAAACTATGTGAATTTGATTAGAGTGAAAGAACGCGAAGAAAGAAACACTGAGTGGCGTGAAACCTCACCTTATTTCAAAACTTCAGTAATTGCCGATTCCGTTACCAATAAATTTGCCCGCGAATTTGGCACAACAATTTTCAGCTTTAAAGGTGCAACCATTAATGTAAACGAAAGAATTGAAGCTGAAATAAAAGAAGTGAAAAGCTATCGCTAGCCTTTCACGTTCTTCTCGATAATTTTAAATCTTACTATTTATCTCCAAAATCCCGCTCCCAAAAAGCAGGCGGCTCTACACCCAATGCCCGTAAATACACATACATCTGTGCGCGGTGGTGAATTTCATTATCAATAAAATAAAATATTGATGACCATACGCTGCCCTCATATTGCCCAAAGGTTACAATACGATCATGAAAACGCTCATCTTTAATTTGCGACCATAACTTCTTGATTTCGGCATCGGCTTTATCCCAAAGTTCCAATGCAGTTTTTTTGTTGTTATTAAATTCAAGATTTTCATTGAGGGCTTCCGTGTTGCCATGCACAATCTGGTGCAACCCAGGCTCGGCAATAGCCAACAACTCACTCACCAATAATGCTGGTGTGCGCATACCACCAATAGAGAAGCTAAAAAAATCTTTTTCAGGAATGGCTTCAATCACCCTGCGGGTTAACTGGCGATGCCCCATCCAATGCTTAAATAATTCCGTTGAGGTAATAACCTCTGCTTTTTGTGTGATTGTCTGCTCCATGACTTTATGTGTTTGATTTTTGATAAGTCAAAGATGAAGAAGCCTGATGACAGCTGTATGTCAGCAGAAAATTCAGAACAAAAACTTTTTGAGGATTTTTTAAAGCTTTTGAACAAGCTTATCATCCAACGGTTCTACGCTGGAACTAAAGTAGGTTACGGTTTTACCATCTTCGCTAATCAGGTATTTGGCAAAATTCCAATCCGGTTTTTTGCCGGTCTTGGCTTCCAGCCACTGATAAAGCGGATGTTGATCACTACCTTTTACCGAAATTTTTTCAAACATCTGAAATTGTACCCCGTAGTTACGTTCACAGAAGGCTGCAATTTCATCGTTACTACCAGGTTCTTGCCAAAGAAAGTTGTTGGCCGGAAAGCCCAATACTCTTACACGTTCGCCAAACTGCTCATGTATTTTTTCAAGGCCGGCATACTGCGGAGTTTTACCACATTTGGAAGCTGTGTTCACAATCAACAACTTCTTGCCTTTGTACTGACTAAAGTCGATCTCTTTACCATCCAGACTTTTGATTTTAAAATCGTAGATAGAATCAGCCAACGGCCCGCTGGGTGATTTTGAAAGTTTGGAAGATAGAAATGCACCTAAGCCCACGAGTAGAATAATTAATATGATCCAATTTTTTTTCATAGCCTCACCCCTTGCACTTCTCCTTCCGATAGCTATCGGAAGGAGAAGGATAGCGGCCCAAAGGTTTATTACAACGCGCCCACAATTTGTGGATCGAGTGGTTTTACTTTAGAACTTAAGAAAGTAACAGTGCCATCGGGCTTCACTAAATACTTGCAAAAATTCCAGGTTGGTTCTTGACCCGTTTTTTCTTTCAGCAAAGCATATAGCGGATGTTGATCATCACCCTTCACTGAAATTTTTTCAAACATCTGAAATGTTACTCCATAGTTGGCTTTGCAAAATTCAGCAATCTGTAAATTGGTACCGGGCTCTTGTCCGCCAAAATTGTTAGCGGGAAAACCGAGTATGGTAATCTTGCTTCCAAATTGCTCATGAAGTTTTTGCAGTTCTTCGTATTGCGGAGTGTAACCGCATTTTGAAGCCGTGTTTACAATCAGCAATGTTTTGCCTTTGTACGCTGAAAAATCAACTTGCTTGCCTTCCAGGCTGTTGATCTTAAAATCATAAATAGTAGGAGCGCTCATCACAAATGCGAATAAAAGTGTAATAGCCAGTTTCATGTGTTTGTAGTTTTATGTGTTGAAAACAATAAAGTAAGCCGGATTGTTCGAAGCCGAAGTTACACTTTTTCCGGGCTATTTGGCCACGTTCTGAAAATGTAAACCGGGTTCTGCCGATAGGTTGTGCGTTTATCGATAATCATGCCGTTTTTAGTGGCCACTTTTTGTGATGGAAGGTTGCTTTCGCTGATGATGGAGATGAGCGATCCGGCAAAATTATTTTCAAACCCAAACGTTTTGCACTTGCTGGCGGCCTCAATAGCATAGCCTTTATTCCAGAATTCGGGTAGCAACGAATAGGCAATTTCCAATTCGTTAATACCATCTACTTCCTGCACCAGCAATCCCGCATGGCCCACCAACTTGCCACTCGATTTTTCAATCAATGCGTTCATGCCACCGCGATCTTGTGCATAGCGCAGCTGTTGTTTTTCGTACCACTTTTTACATTCCTGTTCGGGCGTTTCCTTTTCCTCCACCCAATACTGATGTGCTCTTGGGTCTTCAAAAAATTTTAGCCACTGCGAAAAATCTTTTTCGTCTATGGTGCGAAACAGCAGGCGTTCGGTTTGTTGATCGTGAAGTAAGTATTGCATGGATTACATCCGTTCCGGCACGCGAATTCCCAGCAAGGCCATTGCCTTCTTGATGGTATTGGCGGTAACTTCTGAAAATGCAATCCGGAATTTTAACTTATCCGCATCGCTTTCATTGAAGATAGGTATTGCCTGGTAAAACTGGTTGTATTCCTTCGCCAATTCATAAGCGTAGTTGGCAATAATGGCGGGCGAATATTCGCGCGCGGCTTCCTGAAGTTTGTTGGTGTATTGATTGATTTTAAAAATTACTTCGTGCTCAGCAGGTTCTAACCCCGTTACCTTCTGCAGGGAATTTTGATCCGCTACTATATTCATACTGGCAGCTTTGCGCAGAATCGCTTTGATACGCGCATGCGTGTATTGAATAAACGGACCGGTATGACCTTGCAATTGTATCGATTCATTCGGATCGAACATCATCCGTTTTTTCGGATCGACTTTCAACAAGAAAAATTTCAATGCACTAAGACCAATCATTTCAGCCAGTTCATCAATTTCTTCTTTTGTCATGTCATCAATCTTGCCCAGTTCCAGCGTTTGTACACGTGCAGCATCTACCATTTCCTGCATCAGATCATCGGCATCTACTACCGTACCTTCCCTGCTTTTCATTTTGCCCGAAGGAAGATCGACCATGCCATAGGAAAGATGATAACATTTCTTAGCCCATTCGTAACCAAGCTTACCCAGTATCAGGAACAGCACTTTAAAGTGATACTCCTGTTCGTTACCTACTGTATAAATCTGGCCTTCAATTTTTGGAAAATCGCGGAAGCGCAGAATGGCCGTACCGATGTCTTGCGTCATATACACCGAAGTACCATCCGACCGCAACAGTACTTTTTGATCTAATCCATCAGCTGTGAGATCAACCCACACCGAACCATCTTCTTTCTTAAAGAAGATACCTTTCTCTACTCCTTTTAAAACTTCTTCTTTTCCGAGCAAGTATGTGTTCGATTCGTAATACAACTTTTCGAAATCAACACCCATGCGCTTGTAGGTACTATCGAAACCACTGTACACCCAGCCGTTCATAGTACTCCATAGCTTTACAGTATCAGCATCTTTCGCTTCCCACTTTTGAAGCATGTCAACAGCCAACTTCATAATGGGTGCTTGCTTTTCAGCATCGGCTTCAGCAACGCCCTTTTCTTGAAGCTGTTTTACCTGTGCTTTGTAATTCTTGTCGAACTCCACATAATATTTTCCAACTAGCTTATCGCCTTTCAAGCCACTGCTCTCCGGTGTTTC
This sequence comes from Cytophagales bacterium, assembly GCA_003537495.1. GTDB lineage: Bacteria > Bacteroidota > Bacteroidia > Cytophagales > Cyclobacteriaceae > ELB16-189. The sequence goes on from DPSB01000575.1 coordinate 5,642, forward strand.
GCCATTTCCATACAGTTTCCACGCAGCCATGCTTTTGCAGATATGTATGCCGCGATCGTTAATGATTTGTACTTTGTGTACGTTATAGCCAACCGCTTTGTATAACTCGGCCACGCTATAACCCAAAAAGTTATTGCGCAAGTGACCTAAGTGTAACGGCTTATTGGTGTTGGGCGATGAATATTCCACCATCAACTCTTTACCCGTTGCCGGAGTAATACCATAGTTGGGATTTGCGTAGATTGATTCAAAAACTTTTACCCATACGCTATCGCTGATAACCAGGTTTAAAAAACCTTTCACCACATTATAGCGGCTCACCATACCCGAATGTTCAACCAGATATTGACCAATCGCATTGCCAGTTTCTTCTGGTTTTAATTTCGAAATCCGTGTAAGCGGAAAACATACCAAGGTATGCGAACCTTCAAACTCGGCATTGGTGGGTTGCAGTTGAAGTTGCTCAACGGATTGATTGAACAGAGCCGTGATGGCCTTTTGTATTTCGGAACGGAGAAGGGAATCTAAATTCATTTCAATTAATTATCAATGGATCAATATGCAAATGTGCCAATGCTTAGTACAAACATTGGCACATTGATTAATTGGTTAATTGATCATTACATATCAAGTATATACGCAAACATTAAAGGCGCTACAATGGTCGCATCGCTCTCCACAATAAACTTCGGAGTTTCGATGCTCAGTTTACCCCACGTAATTTTTTCGTTTGGTACTGCACCGGAGTATGAACCATACGAAGTCGTGCTGTCGCTGATCTGGCAGAAGTAACTCCAGAACGGAACACCATCGCGCTCTAAATCCTGGTGCAACATCGGCACCACACAAATCGGGAAATCACCCGCAATACCACCACCAATCTGGAAGAACCCAATACCATCTTTACCTGAATGCTCGGTGTACCAATCGGCCAGCCACACCATGTATTCAATACCGCTCTTCATCGTGCTGGCTTTCAGTTCGCCTGTTAACACGTAAGAAGCAAAAATATTTCCCATCGTGCTATCTTCCCAACCCGGAACAACCATGGGCATGTTGCGTTCAGCAGCGGCAATCATCCAGCTGTTTTTCGGATCGATTTCATAATACTGTTTCAACTCACCGCTATTGATCATGCGGAACATGAATTCGTGCGGGAACAAACGCTCGCCTTTGTCTTCGGCATCTTTCCATACTTTAAACAAGTGCGCTTGCAATCTTCGAAACGCTTCTTCTTCAGGAATACAGGTATCGGTTACGCGGTTTAAATGGTTGCCCAACAAATCCCACTCATCTTGCGGAGTAAGGTCGCGATAGTTTGGAATTCTTTTATAGTGCGAGTGTGCCACCAGGTTCATGATGTCCTCTTCGAGGTTAGCACCGGTACACGAAATAATATGCACTTTATTCTGGCGGATCATTTCCGCGAAGCTAATGCCCAGCTCAGCCGTACTCATCGCTCCGGCCAATGAAACCAACATCTTTTTGCCTTCGGCAATGTGTTTTTTATACCCTTTGGCAGCATCTACAAGGGCTGCCGCATTAAAATGCAGGTAATTTTTCTCGATAAAGGCAGAAA
>DPSB01000589.1:0-3088 GCA_003537495.1 Cytophagales bacterium
TTTTCCTGAAGTACTTCAGCGTTTTCGAGTACGTCCTTGTTTTCTTCCGTCTTTGCCATGATGATTATAAAATGAAAAGTCCCGCTTTACAACGGGACGCAAAACTAAGCATTCAGGCGTATTTAACAAAAGCCGGTTTAGTCCATTATAAATGGATAATTGGGCTCGTAATAAACGTCTGTCAACGCTTCTGACGGATCGGGGAAATTAGATTCCTCTGCAAACTTCACGCTTTCTTCAACCTGCGCGTTTACTTTTTGTTCTATGGCCTCCAGATCTTTTTCGGTAGCAAACTTTTTATCCAGAATGGTCTGGCGTACCTGCTCAACAGGGTCGCGTTGTTTGTATTCTTCTACTTCTTCTTTGGTGCGGTATTTTTGAGGGTCGCTCATCGAGTGGCCTTTGTAGCGGTAGGTGCGAAACTCCAACAATGTTGGGCCTTCGCCAGCGCGGGCTCTTTCGGCTGCACGTTCTACTGCATCATGCACAGCCTCTACACTCATACCGTCAACTGGTTCGGATGGCATATCGTAAGCTTCGCCCAGCGTATAAAGTTCGTGTACGTTGGAAGTGCGTTCAACCGATGTGCCCATGGCATAGCCATTATTTTCAATCACAAAAATCACCGGTATCTTCCATAACATAGCCTGATTTAAGGCTTCATGGAAAGCACCTTGTCTTACCGCACCATCGCCCATATAGCAAATACACAGGTTGCCGGTTTTGTTATACTTTTCCGCGAAAGCGATACCAGCCCCCAGCGGAACCTGTGCCCCAACAATACCGTGGCCACCAATAAAATTATGCTCCTTATCAAAAATGTGCATAGAGCCACCTTTACCTTTCGTGATGCCGGTTTCTTTACCATATAACTCAGCCATAATTGCATTTGGGCTGGTGCCCAATGCCAGCGGATGTGCGTGGTCGCGATAAGCGGTTATATATTTATCACCTTTACGCAAGGCCGATACCGAGCCTGCGGCACAGGCCTCTTGCCCGATATATAAATGGCAGAAGCCCCTTATTTTTTGCATTCCATAAAGCTGCCCCGATTTCTCTTCGAACTTGCGCATCAGTAACATGCTCTCAAACCAAAACATGTAGGTTTCCTTCGGGTAAGCCTTCTTATCTTTCTTAGTGCTGCTTTTAGCCTGGGCTGTTGCCATAATTGCTAATTTTGATTCGTAATGTGAGTTGCGAAAATAAGCCACTGGGCGGCAATCGCCAAATGACCGTTCGTATTTGCCACTGAATTTATTTGTTTACGTGTTTCTAAATAGCCTGCGCCTTTTCAATTTTAAGAACCATGCCGAGGTAAATCTCGCGTTCGATACTCCCGTTAATTGTATTGTAGGCAAAAATGGGTCGGGCAAAACCAATATTTTGGATGCCATCCATTACCTCTCGTTCTCAAAAAGTTCACTCAATCCATCTGATGCGCAGAACATTAAACATCAGGAATCGGGATTTTTTCTGCGCGGAAATTTTACAGTTAATGGTAAGCTAAAGGAAGTTGAGTGCACTATTCAAACCGCAGGAAAAAAAGTGCTGCGCGAAGATGGCCAGGATTACATGCGTTTTTCTGAACATGTAGGAAAATATCCGGTGGTACTGATTGCCCCGCAGGATATTGAACTGATTTGGGATGGTGCCGAACTTAGGCGCAGATTTGTGGATACTATTTTAAGTCAGATCGATCGGGCTTATCTGGAACATTTAATCGTGTACACGCATCAGCTTAAGCAGCGAAATAGTTTGCTCAAAAATTTTTCGGATAGCGGGCAGGTAGATATACAGTTGCTGGAAACCTACAATGCACGCTTGATTGAATCGGGTGAATTTATTTTTAAGAGCCGGCAAAAATTCTGTCTGGAGTTTGCCGGGCGCGTTACGCAGCATTACCAATATCTGGCGGCAGAAGAAATGGCTGGCATTAACTATAAATCAGATCTGTCGGAAGTCGGTTTTGCGCAGCTATTAAAAAACTCAGTGCAAAGAGATCTTGCTTTGCAACGCACCACCACGGGTATTCACCGCGATGATTTTGTGTTTACACTTAATGGATATGAGATAAGAAGGGTAGGGTCGCAAGGACAACAAAAGTCTTTTCTGGTGGCTTTAAAACTGGCAGAATTTGAAGTGATTAAAGCAAAACTGAAGGTGAACCCCATTTTATTATTAGATGACATTTTTGATAAGCTGGATGATAACCGCATACACCGACTGATTACCCTGGTAGCAGCCGGAACATTTGGCCAGCTCTTTATAACGGATGCACGCCCTGACAGAACGCTGGCTATTCTAACCGAAGCCGGAATTAAGGCCCGGATATTTACTATTGAAAATGGTACCTTTACCAGCAAATGGCTTCAGACCTAAAAAACGATGGTAACTCGCTGCACATTGGGCAGGCTATTCAAAAGCTGCTAAAGAGCTACCATATTAAATCGAAGTTTGATGAGGCAAATCTGATTGCTTCCTGGGAAAGATTGGTAGGAAAAGTAGTAGCCAAGCGCACCAAAAAACTACACATCCGTAATAGGGTATTATTTGTTGAGCTTGATAGCCCGGCCCTTAAAAATGACTTACTCTTACACAAATCCCGCATTCTTGAAATCTTTCAAAAAGAATTCGGGGCCGATGTGCTTACCGAGATCGTAGTGATGTAACCACAATTGCCCTAAATCCTTAAAATTTTAAAAAGGCAGTTTGGCCAAACCGAAAAACCGTATAATTTTGCACTCCTAATTTTTTAGCGCGAGCTGAAAATTAGGGATGGAGAGCAGTTTTGATGATCTCCGAATGTTCTTTAACAAGAAACGCAAACGGGGAGATACTCAAGCGGCCAACGAGGACAGACTGTAAATCTGTTGACTTATGTCTTCACAGGTTCGAATCCTGTTCTCCCCACCAATTAGTTTTGAATTTGAAATTTCGAATTCGGAATTAAGAATGCGGGAGTAGCTCAGTTGGTAGAGCGATAGCCTTCCAAGCTATAGGTCGCGGGTTCGAGCCTCGTCTCCCGCTCTGGATTTCCAAAAGCTGTTGTAGCTCAGGGGTAGAGCACTTCCTTGGTAAGGAAGAGGTC
>DPSB01000589.1:3356-3617 GCA_003537495.1 Cytophagales bacterium
TTCCTTGGTAAGGAAGAGGTCGAGAGTTCAATTCTCTTCAACAGCTCAAAACTTGAGTAGGACAACTGTTTTGAGCAGAAAGGTCGAGAGTTCATACTGATAGTTATCGGGGCTCTTCAACAGTTCAGCGCAAATTGAAAATTCAAGACTCCAAATTTTTGGGATCTTGGATAAAAGAGATGCAAACGAGCAACTCTAATTTTAAATATTGAATTTTGAATTTTGAATCTGGTTACTGGTGCGTAGCGAACACCAAAAAGG
>DPSB01000284.1:0-2477 GCA_003537495.1 Cytophagales bacterium
TTTGAAAGTAGAGAACGTAGTTTTCGATGGTATGCACCCAATCAACCAGCGGGCGTTTATTATTATGTGATCAAATTTTCACACAAAGAATACCGAGGTTCGTTGTCGGTAAGAATCTAAGCCGCCCGAAAGCTACAACAACTCATTTGCCAGGTTAGCTAATTCAGAACGCTCACCTTTTTCTAAAGTTACATGTGCATACAATTCGTGGTCTTTCAATCGGTCTATCAGGTAGGAGAGGCCGTTACTTTGTGCATCTAAGTATGGCGTGTCAATCTGATAGATATCGCCTGTAAAAATGATCTTGGTATTTTCACCAGCGCGGGTAATGATGGTTTTCACTTCGTGTGGAGTTAGGTTCTGCGCTTCATCCACGATAAAACAAATGTTAGACAGACTTCTGCCTCTGATATAAGCCAAGGGTGTAATCACCAACTTTTCGTTCTGTACCATCTCGGCAATCTTTGAATATTCTTTATCCGATTCGCTGTATTGGTTTTGAATAAACTTCAGATTATCCCAAAGCGGCTCCATGTAAGGATTCAGTTTTGATTTAATATCACCCGGTAAATAGCCAATGTCTTTATTACTCAAGGGGACGATAGGTCGTGCGAGATAAATCTGTTTATACTCGCGTTTTTGTTCTAAGGCCGCTGCCAATGCAATTAACGTTTTTCCTGTTCCGGCTACGCCTTGTATTGATACCAGTTTTATTTCTGGCTTTAACACGGCATGGATTGCGAAAGCCTGTTCGGCATTACGTGGTTTAATACCGTAGGCATTTCGCTTTTCAACTTGCTCAACCATTCCATTTATAGAATTGTAATAAGCCAGCACCGATTTTTTACCACTCTTCAAAATATAGTAGTGGTTCTTCATGGGCTTATCTTTACCCAAAACATCTTCGGGCGGACAATAGCCTTTTTCATACATCAGGTTGATTACTGTGGGATCAACCTCTTCAATTACGGTTCGGCCAGTATGGAGCGAACTGATGTTCTGAATTTTTCCGGTAGTATAGTCTTCGGCTTGTAGTCCTAGAGCTTTTGCTTTCAACCTCAGGTTTACATCTTTCGATACTAAAATAACCTTGCGTCCTTTTTCTTCTTTCTGTAAAAGTAAAGCAGAATTAAGAATGCGATGATCAGCTTTGTCTTCATTAAAGATTTTGTTGGCATCCATTAAGGCAGTGCCACCCGTATCCATCACTACTTTAAAATTGCCTTTACCTTTGCCATTGATGGGATTCCATTGGTGCAGCATCTGGTCTTTAGCCAACTTATCTATCAATCGAATGAACTCGCGGGCTTCAAAATTTTTGGTATCGTTACCTTTTTTAAAGTTGTCGAGTTCTTCCAGCACGGTTATCGGGATACCGATGTCGTGCTCATCGAAGTTAAGAATGCTGTTGTGTTCGTAGATGATTACCGAAGTATCGAGTACAAAAATTTTTTTCTCTCCTTTAGTCTTAGGCATACAACATTAGCAGGTTAGTGGTGTGTTTCGGATGGAATGGTTGAGCGAACGAAGTATAGAGTACCCTTTAGAAACAGGGTATAGCTTAAAAAATGTTCTGGTTGTCCCTTCATTCTTAAATCAAGGTGAAGGTATTAAAATGTGTAAGGATTTCAAATCCTCATCAAGTATTGCTGTTTTGTAATTATATTTTTTGCTAATATTAAATGCTTATAATTTTTTAACCCAAAATGTAAACCAAATTCATTGCCAATGAAAAAACATTACAACTTGAAAGAGGGACCACGGCATGCTTCCAAAACCCCGAGGCAAAGCGCAACATGGTTTCTGTCAGCATTGCTTATGGTTATTGCCCTCAATTCTTTTGCTCAGGAAAGAATTGTGCGCGGTAAGGTAACATCAGCCGAAGATGACTCTGGTATTCCAGGAGCAAACGTGATGGTTAAAGGCACGTCAATCGGAGCGGTAACGGATGGATCAGGTAACTATAGTATTAGCTTACCGGACAACGTAGGGACTTTGATTTTCTCATTTATAGGTTTCCAAACTCAAGAGGTTGAGGTTGGAGCCAGAACCGAGATAAATGTGAAACTAAATGTGGATGTTACCCAGCTTTCGGAAGTGGTAGTTACCTCTTTTGGTATTGAGAAGAGTAAACAATCATTGGGCTATGCAGTTCAATCTGTGGGTGCAAAAGAACTTGCCGAAGCCAGGCAACCTAATATTGTATCTGCACTGCAAGGCCAGGTGGCCGGTGTACAAATAACCAATACGGGTGGTGGCCCCGGTATGGGTGCCAGAATTGTGGTGCGGGGTTTAACATCATTAAACCCGGGAGCAGATAACCAGCCTCTATTTATAATAGACGGTGTTCCAATTGACAATACAACAAACGACAACGCAACCAACTCACGCGGTATGACAAACAGGGCAGCCGATATTAACCCGAACGATATCGAAACCATCAGCATTTTAAAAGGTGCCGCGGCTACTGGTCTTTA
>DPSB01000284.1:2747-7148 GCA_003537495.1 Cytophagales bacterium
GCCGCGGCTACTGGTCTTTATGGTGTGCGGGCTGCAAACGGAGCGGTAGTAATTACTACAAAAAATGGAAAATCAGGAAAAGGACTCACCATCAATGTGGGCTCTACCTTTGGTACCGACAAGATTAACAAGCTTCCGCAATTTCAGGAAAATTTTGGACGAGGATGGTATGGTATTGATGATGGTAGCGTGTATTCTGCTTCCGGAGCGTTGATCGAAGCACAATCTGTAGTTGATCCTACGTATGTATATTATGACAACTACAAGAACTTCTACCGGAAGGGAAGTATGCGCGATTCTTATTTTAATATGTCTGGCGGAAATGATGTGTTTACTTTTTATACATCAGTAAATAATACTCAACAGGAAGGAATTATTCCCTTCTCCAACTGGGGAAGAACATCCGCACGGTTTAGAGGATCGGCAAAGTTTAGTGAGAAATTTAATGTGGAGGCCAGTGTGAATTATTCTAATTCTGGAGGAAATAGGGTGCCACATACTAGCATGGGCGAACGCCTTATGTACTGGTCGCATACTCAGGATATAACCAACTATAAAAAACCTGATGGAACCCAGGTGCCCGGTATTCTATCAGCTAATCCTTTGTGGACAGCCGAGTTCTGGCCGTATGAAGATCAGGTAGACCGCACTATTAGTAACCTCACCTTTAACTATAAACCAGTTGAGTGGTTAAAGTTTACTTACCGGTTTGGCCATGATTTTTATGTAGATAAGCGCGATGAAATTGTGCCTGGTCCCAAAGGTGTAGTCGGTGAGTCGCTCAGTGGGCTTAGCGCAGTTGGCTATATGGAGCAACGCAGATTTATCAACCGGGTTATTAACTCCAACTTTTTCGCCACTATTGAAAAACAAGTAATGCCTGATTTAAAGGCTACGGTTCGGGTGGGGCATGAGTTGTTTGAAACAGAAAACAATTATAGTTACAATTATGGCGAAGGTTTTGTAACGCCCGGTTTCTACAGTTTTAGTAACGTAACACTTGTTAGAATATCTGAAAATACGTTTAGAAGGCGTTTGATTGGAGCTTTCGCTGATGCCACATTAGATTATAAGAACTTTTTATACCTGAACCTTACTGCACGTAACGACTGGACTTCGACACTTCCAAAAGGAAATAATTCTTTCTTTTACCCTTCAGCAAGTGTGAGTTTTATATTCAACGATGTACTTAACCTACCCAGCCAGTTAAGCTATGGAAAAATTCGAGCTGCCTATGGACAGGTGGGTAAGGATACCGAACCTTACAGAACAGCTGCTACCTATACCACGGCAACAGGTTTTCCTATCAATAACCAAGTGGGGTATGTAAGGTCTGCCGCCAAAGGAAGTGATCAGCTCGTACCGGAAATAACAACTACACTAGAGTTTGGTACAGAGCTAAAACTGTTTGAGAACAGACTAGGGGTAGATTTCACTTGGTACAAAGCCAATAGTAGAGATCAAATTCTGGCCGTACCGGTTTCCAACACAACAGGATATTCATCCATCTGGATTAATGCTGGTGAAATAGAAAACAAAGGTATTGAAATGGCCTTGTCCGGCACCCCCATTCAGATAGGAGATTTTCGCTGGGATGCTATGATCAACTTCACCCGTAACAGAAATATGGTTGTGGATATATCCGAAGGGGTTACAGATATCGCATTAGCAACTCAGAGTGGCTATGTGAATTCTGCTGTAACGATGAGAATTGCAAAGGGCCGACCTTATGGCGATTTATACGGAACCTCGTACCAGCGCTATTATGAAGGAGGAAGACCAGAAGGGACTGTGGTGTTGGATAGAGACAGACCAGTTGTAATTAACAACACCGGAAGCTTTGCCGGATTTCCAACCATGAATACCACCGAGCAGTTGGTAATAGGAAATGCCATGCCCAGGTGGTTAGCCGGAATTCGCAATACCTTTAGTTATAAAGGTGTATCTCTTTCAGTTTTAATTGACACCCGTTGGGGAATCGACCAGTTTGATCAGTATGGTGTGTGGCTGGCAGCATTCCTCAAACCCGAATTTACCAACGACAGGAATGACGTGGTTATTTTTGATGGCGTATTGGCAGACGGAACACCCAACACCCAACAGGTTTGGTTAGGACAGGGTCTTGGTCCTGATGGCAGAGATTATGCTGCCGGGTACTATAGAAACATACACCGGGTTATATCCGAAAACTTTGTGTACGATGCTTCTTTTGTAAAACTGCGCAACATAACTTTATCCTATAACCTGCCCAAGCAATGGCTCACACCTTTGTCTTTGAAAGCAGTATCGGTTTCAGGCTCTGTAAACAATATCATATTGTGGACACCGTGGCGTAATTTCGATCCTGAATCTTATTCTTTGGGATCAGCGAGTAATGCCACTGGCCTTTCAGGCATGGGTTATCCAGGAGCACAAAGCGCGTTATTTTCAATAAACATTACCCTTTAATGCGTAAACTATGAAACATAAATTATTAATATTATTAATCATAGCTGGGGTTTTCACAAGTTGTGAAGAGTACCTTGATATTAATACAGACCCTAACAACCCAACTGTTGTTCCTGTTAAAGGATTAATGTCTGTAACAAGTATGCGAACTGCCTCTAACACGGCTAACGTAGGAAACACTACCTCCTATTTTGTCCAATACCTGGCCGGTCCAAATGCGGGAGGCAATACAGATACCCACATGGAGATAAATGCAAATGGTACATGGGTAAACATTTACAATGTACTGAGTAACCTAAGCGATATGGAGTTGCTGGCTCAGGCACAAGGAGCGCCAAACTATGTAGGTGCAGCTAAGGTGATGAAGGCTATTAACCTTGCCCTTTTAGTAAATGCCTGGAACAACGTGCCCTATACTGATGCATTTTTTGCACAAACAATTAAGCCAACCCATGATAATGGTGAGCAACTTTATACCGAATTATTTACGTTGTTAACCGATGGTATCGCTAAACTTCAGGAAACGCCAAGCGCATTAACAATGGGGGCTGACGATTTCATGTTTGGAGGTAACTTGTCGCGCTGGGTAAAAATGGCCCATGCTTTACGAGCGCGATTTCTCAATCACTTAAGCAAAACATCAGCGTATAATCCGGATGATGTACTTGCTGCTATTTCCAATGGTCTTATTGGTAATATAGACAATGCGAAAGTTACTTTCTCAACAGCCGTTTGGAATCCGTGGGGAACAATAGCAGTGAATCAGGCAGGGTTAACCTTAGATGGTTGGATTTCAGAACAGATTGTACAAGCTATGGATGGTACCACCTTTGGTGTAGTTGATCCACGCATGCCATTTATGTTTAGCCGCACTCGAAACGGAATCTTCAGAGGCACTAAAAATGGTGCCGGGCGCGATCCCGATGTAATGGACTTGAGACTGGACGCTTCAACTTTAATTGAAACCTCTTACTATGCCAATAGAATTTCTCCGGTTATGGTAATGACGTTTGCCGAGCAAAAGTTTATTGAAGCGGAAGCATACCTGGCAAAGGGAGCTGCATTTAAACCTCAGGCTTATGCAGCATACCTTGCTGGAATTGCAGCCCACATGGATATGCTGGGAGTTACCTCAACAGATAAGGATGCGTACATTAATGATCCGGTGGTTTCTGTGGGTGATGCAAACATAACGATTGACTTGGTTATGAAAGAGAAGTATGTCGCCATGTTTCTGGATCCTGAAACATGGAATGATGCCCGCAGGTACAATTTTCAGTATACCGATATGACCATTCCTGCACTTTTGAACCCAGAACTGGGAGGTCAGTTTAGCAGAAGATTACAATATCCATTAAGCGAGTTCTCAACCAATTCGGCTAATGTACCGGAGATAAATTTGTTGAACAGAATCTGGTGGGATCAAAACTAATAACCAATTCGATTATGAAATTTTGCATAAGAACTTTTATACTGTTTGTTTTCACAGCCATTGTTGCTTGCGAAGAGAACCCCGTGGGCCCATCTTATAAAAAGATCGGGACTTCTACATCTACCAATGCGTTTATAACAGTATCACCTGTGTCAACAACAGCTCCAACATCAGGCTCAACTGTTACGGTTACTTTAAGGTATGTGAATATTGCAAGTGACCCTGCAAAAACACTTGTACTGAAACTACGAGAGGGAACTTCAGGCGATTTTACAACCATCCAGAGTTTCGATGAATCAAATTCTGATACGGGTGTTGAATTTACGCGTACGGTGGACTACAATGTAACACAGGCGGCAGGAACTCAATTAACTTTCAGACTTGAATTAACTACGCAAGCTGATTTTCCAAAATTGGTTAATCGTGCTGCTTTTCCGGTAAGATAAGTTTCACATTACTTGATACTAAAGAGGCTGCTGAAAAGCAGTCTCTTTTTGTTTCAGCTGAATATTGTACGTTAA
>DPSB01000471.1 GCA_003537495.1 Cytophagales bacterium
CATCTGGCAGCTTTTATTTTCTTAACAAGATCAGGTAATGAATTTTGCGATAGCGGAGTGAGCACATGGCCGTTAGCATCTGTGCGCTCTTCCACTTCAACTACAGCTTCGTAGAGCGGTTCTTCTTTTATAATATGCAGCGCAAACAAATCGGGCCGTTGTTGGGTGCCAATGCGTAGCAAATCTTTAAATCCTTTGGTGATGATAAGTGCCGTGGCTGCGCCTTTTCGTTCTAGCAAAGCGTTGGTTCCACGGGTTGAACCTAACTTCATCTCAATTGGTGGAAACTTTTTATCAAGTGCGGTTTCAGTCAACAAGCGTGCGGCCAACACGGGCACTTCTTCGTTGCTGGTAATTTCGATGCGGCTACCAGCTTTAATCTGTTTCGGAATTTTTGATTGCAGATAAATCAATCCTTTGCCAGGATCAGTGGATTCAATAAGCAATGGCATTTCTTCGCCTGCAAGGCGAAGTGAAAAGTTTTTAAAAATATCTGCGGAAGCATGAAGGGTTGCGGCTACCAACAAACAATTGCCGGGTAGCACCGATTTTACTTCGGCTTTAATTACACTGCTACTTAAAATTTTTAATCGCCTGATTTCTCCGGCAGGCGTAAGCGCAATACAATCCGTAAAGGTGCCTCCGGTATCAACCCAGATTTTCCACGGTGTTAGGGTTGCAGGCACAAGATTATTTGATAGACAACACTACTTGTTTTCGCGTAAAGCGAACGGCAAGTGCTTTTAGAAATTCAGTTGAGCCATCGGGATGTTCGCGAAAGACTGGCTTGGTATACAGCAATGAATCGGTTCCCATCTTCTGTACATTTTCACCACCGGTGCTACTACTGTAAGCTTCCAATAATTGCTTTTCTATGGAGCGCAGGTTTTGGCTGTTGGTGTGCAGCGCAAGTATTTCAACTCCCTCTACTGATGCAAGTGAATCGAGAAATGTTTGGTTGGTTAACATGCGGTCTTGCTTTTCTATTGTACTGGCAAGCTTGCGGCCCCAGGTGTAGGTAGCATCCGTAATTTCTGCTTCCGTTACTTTTTTGATTTCACCTTCGGCCATATTTTGTTTTATCTTCTTCCGTTGCTCATCTGTTAGCGTGCCGGTACAGGAGCAAAGCAGTACACCAATCACAATCAGGTATCGCATAGTTTAGAGTTGAGTTTAACCTGCAGCTAAATTAGAAAGTCCCATTCGAATCTGCCAGACCTGACAGGTCTTGTTAAGTTTCGCTGCAAAGACCTGTCAGGCCTTTATATAGGGTCTTTAGGTCTTTTGATTAAATTTGCACCCCATTACTGGTTATGATTGATAAATTAATAGAAATAAAGGATCGATTTGAGGAGGTAGGCCAATTGCTGTCGCAGCCAGAAACCGTTAAGGATCAAAAGAAATTCCAGCAGCTGAGCAAAGAATACAGAGACCTGGAGAAGGTGGTTAAGAAATACGACCGCTACCAATCGGTGTTGGATAGCCTGAAACAGGCAAAGGCGATTTTACAAAAAGAGAAAGATCCGGAACTGAGAGAGTTGGCAAAAATGGAATTGGATGAACTTGAGCCAGCGCAGGAAGCTTTAGAGGCTGAGATTAAAGAGTTGCTGATGCCCAAAGATCCTAACGATGATAAGAATTGCATTTTAGAAATCCGGGCCGGTACAGGTGGAGATGAAGCGGCAATTTTTGCGGGCGACTTGTGGCGTATGTATCAGCGCTTTTGCGATAGAAGAGGCTTTAAAATGTCGGTGCTTGATATTACAGAAGGTACTGCGGGTGGCTATAAGGAAGTGATCAGCAGTATTGAAGGCGAAGGTGCATTCGGGATTTTTAAATACGAATCGGGCGTACATCGCGTGCAACGTGTGCCCGAAACGGAAACACAAGGTCGCGTACATACTTCGGCTGCTTCGATAGTTGTGCTGCCCGAAGCAGAAGATGTGGATATTGAAATAAATCCGGCTGACATTGAGGTGATCACATCACGTTCTGGTGGAGCCGGTGGACAGAACGTAAACAAAGTGGAAACCAAGGTGCAGATGACGCACAAACCTACAGGCATTGTAATCACCTGCCAGGTAGAACGATCGCAGCATGGCAACCGGGCCCGCGCGTTGGTCATGTTGCGCGCCAAACTTTATGAACGTGAGGTAGAGAAAAAGCAAGCGGAGACGGGTGCATCGCGCAAAAGCCAGGTGCGTAGTGGCGATCGCTCAGAAAAAATTCGCACCTACAATTATCCACAAAGTCGGGTAACCGATCATCGTATTGGTTATACCCAACACAACCTGCCTGCGGTAATGAATGGCGAGGTAGATGAATTCATCAATCAACTTAAGATTGCCGAAACCGCTGAGAAGATGGTGGAGGGGAAATAGTTTAATTTGAGAATGAGTTGATTTGAGAATTTGAAAATGAGGTTTACATGAGACGTAATTTTCAAATTGGCTAATTTTCAAATCTTCAAATTAAACCGTCATAATTTCTGCCTCTTTCTTTTTGAGGAGGGCATCAATTTTTTCAATAAACTCGTTGGTAAGTTTTTGAACGGTTTCTTCTGCGTTCTTCACATCA
>DPSB01000350.1:0-1817 GCA_003537495.1 Cytophagales bacterium
AGAAAATATGTAAAGCCCAACCTAAACAAAGAAACAATTACCGGCAACCGCATGTCGGGAGTTAAAGATCCTTTCTTCGCTGTGCTGGCGAGCGACTTTCAACCGTTTACTTTTTATAAAGACCACATTACACTCTTAGAAAAAGATTTTCTTAACCCGATCAGTTCGGGCAGTATTGGCAAATACGATTATCACCTGGCTGATACTTTGCTACGAGGAGCAGATACTACGTTTGTAATTTCCTTTGAACCCCTGCCCGGAAAATCGTTTGAAAGTCTGAGAGGTCAGCTTTACATTAACACCAATGGATATGCAATTGAAAATGTATTGGCACAACCTGCCGATGATCATGCTTTGATTAACATTCAGATTGAACAACAGTATGCTTTTGTTCATGGCCATTGGTTTCCGCGCCAACTAAACACTGAGTTTCTTCTAAAAGAATACAAGATTAAGAACCGCAACGTAAAGTACGTGCACAGCAGCCACATTACTGATATTACAATCAACGCTGAAATCTCTAAAAATAATTTCGGGTTGTTGACCACCGATTTTACACCCGATGCCAATAGACAGAATGAAAACTTCTGGCAACAGCAGCGCCAGGATACTTTGGAAAGAAAAGAGAAGAACACATACAAGTTCTATGATTCGCTTGGTAACAAGCTACGGTTTATGAATAGCACCATGGGTTTAATGGAAGGGCTTGCTACGGGAAAATTAAAGTGGGGACGATTCTATTTACCGTTAGAGCACTTGTTGAGGGTAAACAAATATGAAGGGTTGCGTGTGGGCTTTGGGTTACAAACTGGTGAAACCATTTCCCGGATTTTTCAATGGGATGCTTACGTGGCCTATGGTTTTAATGACCAGGCATTGAAGTATGGTGGCGGTATGCAGATAAATCTGTCAAAGAAAAAAGATTTGTTCCTGAGCGCATCTTATCAGCGCGATGTGCGCGAACCTGGTAATACAAATTACATCAAACCTCCACCTGTTACAATCGGAAATCAGAGCTACCGAAACTATTTAACAAACAGAATGGACAGCCTTGAACAATATAAAATCTATTTCCATGCACGGCCGCTCCGGTTTATACAGGTTGCTTTGTTTGCCCAACAACAAAATATAAAGCCTGCGTACGCTTATGCGTTTTCAACTATAGGTGAACAGCCCACTGATTTTACAAACTTCGAAACCGGCTTTCAGTTGCGGTATGCTTTCCGCGAAGGCTATGTACAGGTTGGCCAATCGGCTGTGGTAACAACCGTTGCTTATCCACAGGTTAATTTTTCTATTTCAAAATCATTTAGCGAAACCTTAAATGGCGCATTTGATTTTATTAAGTCGGAACTGGCCATCGATCACCAATTCAGAACAAAAGGTTTTGGGCAAACTACCTGGAAACTCTCCACTGGTTTACTGCACGGGGATGCCCCCTATTCACTCTTGTTTAATGGAAGAGGCTCCAATACAGACTCATTCCTGGATAACCTGATTGTACCAAACTATTTTCAAACCATGGGCCTTTATGAATTTGTTTCAGATCGATACATGTATCTTTTTCTTTCGCACAACTTTGGCCGGCTAACCGGAACACGCAGTAAAAATTTTCGTCCGGAGCTTTCTATTCTTCATAATATGGGTGTTGGTAGTTTATCTACACCATCAAGCCATCAGGAAATTATTTTCAACACCATGGAGAAAGGTTATATCGAAAGTGGAGCAGCACTTAACAACATTTTCCGATTTAAATATGTGAACCTATTTTATTGGGGATTCGGTGCAGGTGCTTTTTACCGATACGGGCCATACAC
>DPSB01000350.1:2092-3208 GCA_003537495.1 Cytophagales bacterium
AGATACGGGCCATACAGTTTTTCAGAAACCCGAAAAAATTTCGCGGTCAAACTTTCGGTTACGTTCTCGCTTTAAAAAAGAAGGCTGTCTCCTGTTGGAAACAGCCCTGATAGTCATTCCGCATTAAATTCAGAAATGCTTCACAATCTCATTTCCAAATTCAGAACACTTTAACATGGTTGCGCCTTCCATTAAGCGGTGGAAATCGTACGTTACGCGCTTAGATGAAATTGCTTTTTCTAATCCTTTGTTTATCAGATCAGCAGCCTCCTGCCAGCCCATGTATTCCAGCATCATTACACCTGATAAAATTAACGACCCTGGATTTACTTTATCCTGACCAGCATACTTTGGTGCAGTACCATGTGTGGCTTCAAAAATAGCATGGCCTGTTATGTAGTTAATGTTTGCACCGGGGGCTATACCAATCCCACCCACTTGTGCGGCTAACGCATCACTTAAATAATCGCCATTCAAGTTAAGTGTAGCAATAACTGCAAAATCATCGGGGCGGGTAAGCACCTGTTGCAAGGTAATGTCGGCAATAGAATCTTTAATCAAAACTTTGCCTGCGGCCAGTGCTGCTTTCTGTTCTGCATTTGCAGCATCTTCGCCTTTTTCTTTTTTGGTTTTCTCCCACTCGTTCCAGGTATAAACCTTATCACCAAAATATTCTTTAGCAATGGCATAACCCCAATCGCGGAAAGCACCTTCGGTAAACTTCATAATGTTACCCTTGTGCACCAACGTAACCGACTTGCGTTTAAACTTAATCGCGTAAGCAATTGCGCTATGAATCAACCGCACACTTCCGCTCCAGCTAACGGGTTTGATACCAATACCAACATTTACATCGGTTTTAGCATTCGGGTTGCCGACTGCTTTCCAGAAGGTTTCAGATTTTTCTTTCGTACTGAAACGAATCTTGCTGTACTCTTTCGGAAATTCTTTCGCCAGAAAGTCTAAAACTTTTTGCGCTTCGGGCGAGCCCGCTGAAAATTCAATTCCGGCATAAATGTCTTCTGTGTTTTCGCGGAAGATTACCATATCCACCGCGCCCGGATTTTTAACAGGTGAAGGAACACCATTGTACCACCGCACCGGTCGCAAGCACAC
>DPSB01000265.1:0-1434 GCA_003537495.1 Cytophagales bacterium
GCACATTGGCAATCTGGCCTGCAATAGAAACGATATCGGCCACGGTTTTGGCTTGCTTTAATAATTCGAGATATCGGGCTTCTAATTCTTTTTTGGTTTTAAGTCGGGCTTCCACATCAATAAACTCTTCGGTTACATCTTCGGTGTTGATGTTTTTATTGTCTACTTTCTCAGCTAAACCTTCCAACTGCTTCATCACCGCATCAAACTTATCGGCCGGAATGCGTAACGTTTGGTTTACCTGAAACCGGTTGCCATAGTTATTTTCATTCTCGGCCGAGATATAACCGTTTTGTTCTTTGGCAATGCGTTCTATTTCTGATTTAGTTTTCTTTACATCGTCTGTTAAGAATTCAATGTTTCCGTTGCGGATAAGTTTGCGCTCTACAAGTTGTTCTTGCGAATCGTTCCCATCGAATTCCCCTTTCGGACTATCCATTGCGGGAGAGGCAAGTTGGGCATCTAAATACTCAGCATCTTTCAATCCTATTCCCAACCGGTGACTATCGCCACCTTCGCATGCAGACAAAATCACCAGCAATACCAACAAAAAATTCAGTTTCATAGTGGAGTTATTTATATAGGATTGAACCAATTTAATTCACCAAAGGTAACGGTAAAAAGGATTGCTTATTTTTACCTACCTTAAATCTTTCACACACAAACTTTACTCCGTGTCCCCACGGCCCACAATTAACCTACCTTAAACCTTTAACCATGCGCCTCCTCGCTTTTCTTCTCCTCCTTTTAATTGGTTGCTCCACACCACCCAGAGAATACAAATCCTGGAATGCCTACAACGGTTCTTCGGAAGCGATCAAATATTCCTCGCTTGCCCAAATCGATACAACTAACGTAACCCAATTGCAGGTAGCGTGGACCTACCGCACCGGTGATGCCGATACAGTAAACGGATCGCAAATACAATGTAATCCCATTATAGTGGATGGCATATTATATGGTGTAGGGCCACAAATGAAATTATTTGCTATTGATGCTTCAACCGGAAAAGAGAAATGGGTGTTCGATGCAAATACACAAACCGATTTTGATAACAACCGAACTGCGTTCCACATCATGATTAACAGTCGCGGGGTAGCCTACTGGACGGATGGCCAGCAGGACAAACGTATTTTCTTTACAGCTGGTTCGCTTACGTATGCCGTTGATGCCACCACCGGAAAGACGATTCCAACATTTGGCAAAGGTGGCTTTATTGATTTGCATGAAGACCTGGATCGCGATGTTAAAGAGTTATTTATCGTGAATACCTCGCCCGGTATGGTGTATAAAAATTTATTGATACTGGGTACGCGTGTAAACGAAGCCCCACCCAGCGCTCCGGGCCACATTCGGGCATACGATGTGGTAACTGGAAAGCGCCAATGGATTTTTCATACTATTCCTCAACCGGGTGAGTTTGGTTATGAAACA
>DPSB01000265.1:1647-2886 GCA_003537495.1 Cytophagales bacterium
TTTTCATACCATCCCACAACCGGGCGAAGATGGTTATGAAACCTGGGAAGACAAAGATGCCTGGCAACACATAGGTGGTGCCAATGTGTGGAGTGGTTTTGCGCTGGATGAAGAAAGAGGAATTTTATTTGCCCCAACCGGATCAGCCTCATACGATTTTTATGGTGGCAAGCGCAAGGGTTCCAACCTGTTTGCCAATTGTTTACTGGCGTTAGATGTAAACACGGGCAAACGCATCTGGCATTTTCAATTTATGTATCATGATTTGTGGGATAAAGATTTACCTACACCACCGGCATTGGTTACACTCAATCAAAATGGAAAAAAAATTGACGCAGTAGCACAGACCACCAAAAACGGAATGGTGTATGTGTTTGAGCGCGAAACGGGCAAACCTGTTTTTGAGATTGAAGAAATACCCGTTGATACCATTAGTGAACTGGATGGCGAAAAAGTTTGGCCCACACAACCGATACCGGTGAAGCCTGCTCCCTTCTCGCGCCAGACGTTAACATTAGATGATATCAATCCGTATTTACCCGATACTACACGCACACGATTATACCGCGATATGTTGGGTTATCGCTTTGGCAGCATGTTTATTCCGCCAGGCAAAACGCCTTCGTTAATTTTTCCAGGTTACGATGGTGGTGGCGAATGGGGTGGCCCAGCATTCGATCCGGCAACGGGAATTTTATATGTAAATGCGAATGAGATGGCATGGGTGATGAAGATGCTGGATAATGAAGAAGCAGCCGTGGAAGAAGAAACGTGGTTAGTTGCTGGCCAGCGATTATACACACAACACTGCACTACGTGCCACGGTGCCGATCGTAAAGGTACCGGCAACAACCCGACCTTGATCAACATACAATCAAAGTATAGCACAAACGATATTGCCGAGTTGATGAAGACCGGCAGGAGAATGATGCCCGCTTTTCAACAATTAAAACCAGAAGAAGTACAAGCGTTGGCTTCTTTCCTGTTGGATCAAAAAACAGAACAAGCAAACACATTCAAAACCGGTAGTACACCGATTGATAGTGTAAACTTTATGCCCTATCGGTTAAGCGGATATAATAAGTTTGTTTCAACCGATGGTTATCCGGCAATCAGTCCACCGTGGGGAACATTAAATGCCATTAACCTGAACACGGGTGAGTTTGCCTGGAAAATTCCATTGGGTGAATATGAAGAACTGAAAGCACGCGGCATTGAACCAACCGGTACCGAAAATTA
>DPSB01000357.1 GCA_003537495.1 Cytophagales bacterium
GAAATGTTCTAAATAAATTCGGAATTGTTGACCGCTTAACCTACAGTTCAAAACAAACTTGACACATACAGTATAAGTGCGATGGTGGCCATCATGAATAACAAAAACCATTCTTTGCGAATCGTGTTCAACAAAGCATTCATCAAGCGTTTCATTTTGTTTAGATTTTCTTAGCTCTCAGACATATTACAAAAAGCCCGCACTTAAATCAGTATTCTGAAAATCAACACTTTAGCTATCAAATAACCAATCTCATTTTCTTAAAAATTCACCGGATTATCCCATCATGGGAGTAATTGGTATGAACCGCTTTTCGGACTAATTTTACCCCACCACTACGTATTCTTCATGTACCTGATTTTCGACACGGAAACCACCGGTATTCCGCATAATAAGTCTGCACCCCTAACCGACCTGGACAACTGGCCGCGGCTGGTGCAGTTAGCCTGGCAACTACACGATAATACCGGTAAACTGCTTTCGCGGAACAACTCAATCATAAAGCCCGATGGTTTCGACATTCCATTCAAGTCGGAACAAGTTCACGGCATTTCTACCCAACGCGCACTTGAAGAGGGGCGCGAATTAGATGTGGTATTGGCCGAGTTTCGCAAAGACCTTGAGCGAACACAATTATTGGTAGGCCATAATATTGAGTTTGATATTAATATTATCGGAGCCGAGTTTATTAGAAGAAACCTGCCCACTGAAATTTTTCTGGCGCTTGCCAAACTCGATACCGGCATAAGTGCAATTGAATTTTGTCAACTGCCAGGTGGAATTGGTGGCAAACTAAAAATGCCGCGACTAACTGAGCTACACGAAAAACTCTTTGGTAAAAATTTTGAAGATGCGCACGATGCCAGCTATGATGTAGCTGCAACTGCGCGCTGCTTCTTTGGATTACTTCAGAAAAAAGTTGTAGCCCCCTTAGATAACACCACGCTCGAAAAAATTATTTACGAAGAGCCCGATCTGGAAGCGGGCAATTCGGGCAAGCGAGAAAAAGTAAAAGGGATTGACTATGGCGATCATAACGAGGTTGATCTTTCCGATAAACTTTTCTGCCACTTGCATGTGCATTCGCAGTATTCGGTATTGCAGGCTGTGCCTAATGTAACCGATCTTATCGCCAAAGCGCAAGCCGAAAAAATGCCTGCAGTTGCTTTAACCGATTTTGGCAACATGTATGGCGCCTTCAAATTTGTAAGCGAAGCGCTGAAGCACGGTATTAAACCCATTGTGGGTTGCGAGCTATACTTGTCGGATGAACGCAAAAAATTAAAGTTCACAAAAGATAATCCCGACAAGCGATACACGCAGGTGTTGATTGCCCGAAATAAAACGGGCTATCATAATCTGACTAAACTAAGTTCGCTTGGGTTTATTGAAGGTCTTTACGGAATTTATCCGCGTGTTGATAAAGATTTAGTAAAGCAATACCGCGAAGGGTTAATGGCAACCACTGGAGGTTTGGGAAGTGAAATTCCACATCTGATCTTAAACGTGGGCGAAAAGCAAGCTGAAGATGCATTTGTGTGGTGGCATAACTTATTTGGCGATGATTTTTATATCGAATTAAACCGCCACGATACGCGCGAAGAAGATCGTGTAAACGAAACGTTGCTGAAGTTTGCCCGGAAGTATAACGTAAAATTCTTTGCTGCTAATGAATGCTTCTACCTTCAAAAAGAAGAATCAAATGCGCACGATGTTTTGTTGTGTATAAAAGAAGGTGAGTTTCAATCTACTCCTATTGGATCCGGTCGCGGTACGCGTTACGGTTTACCAAATAACAATTTTTATTTCAAGTCGCAGGAGGAAATGAAAACCCTCTTCCGCGATTTGCCGCAAGCGTTTGACACCATTCAGGAAATTGTAGATAAGGTTGAAACGTATGAACTGAAACGTTCGGTATTACTTCCCAAGTTTCAGATTCCGCCTGAGTTTAAAACCGAAGATGATTACCTGCGGTACCTCACCTATGAAGGCGCCAAAAAAAGGTACCCTGAACTAACTTCAGAGATAAAAGAGCGCATTGATTTTGAACTGGAAACAATTAAGAAAACCGGATACCCCGGCTATTTCTTGATTGTACAAGACTTTACCTCAAAGGCACGCGAAATGGGCGTAAGTGTGGGGCCCGGCCGGGGTTCAGCAGCCGGCTCGGCAGTGGCGTATTGTATTGGTATTACCAATGTCGATCCCATTGCATACGATTTACTTTTTGAGCGCTTCTTAAATCCCGATCGCGTATCGCTGCCCGATATTGATATTGATTTTGATGATGAGGGACGCGATAAAGTATTGAGGTACGTAATTGAAAAATATGGTCACACGCAAGTGGCGCAGATCATTACATACGGTACTATGGCTGCCAAATCATCTATTCGCGATTGCGCGCGAGTAATGGAATTGCCATTAGCCGAAGCAAATAACTTAGCTAAAATGGTTCCGGAAAGACCGGGCACCTCGCTTGAAAAAGCCTTTGAAGAAGTAAAAGAATTAAACGATGTTAAGAAAGGAAATGATCTGAAAGCACAAGTGCTGAAACAAGCTATTGTGCTGGAAGGATCATTACGCAATACAGGCACGCATGCCTGCGGAGTAATTATCACACCCGATGAACTAACCCGATTTGTTCCGGTATCTACTGCGAAAGATTCAGAGATGCTGGTAACGCAGTTTGATAACAGCGTGGTAGAAAGTGCGGGTTTGTTGAAGATGGACTTCTTGGGCCTTACTACACTCTCTATTATTAAGACAGCCATCCGCAATGTTAAACGAACAAAAGGTATTGACATTGATATTGATGCTGTTCCGTTGGATGATGTAAAGACTTATCAACTATACCAGCGTGGCGATACTACCGGTACATTCCAGTTCGAATCGGATGGTATGCAAAGTTACTTGCGTGGATTAAAGCCCGATAAGTTCGAAGACCTGATTGCTATGAACGCGTTGTACCGGCCAGGCCCGATGGAATACATTCCGGCTTTTATTGCGCGCAAGCATGGTCGCGAGCCGATCAAATACGATTTGCCCGTAATGGAAGAATACCTGAAAGATACCTATGGTATTACGGTGTATCAGGAGCAGGTAATGTTGCTGTCGCAGAAGCTGGCCAACTTTTCGAAAGGCGATGCCGATGTGTTGCGTAAAGCAATGGGTAAGAAGCAGAAGGAAGTGCTCGACAAAATGAAAGATAAATTCATTGCGGGTTGTAAAACCAACGGGCATAATGAAGAAGTAGCAGAGAAGGTTTGGAAAGATTGGGAAGCCTTTGCGCAATATGCGTTTAACAAATCGCACTCTACATGTTATTCGCTGGTAGCATATCACACCGCATACCTCAAAGCAAATTACCCAGCCGAATACATGGCCGCGATTCTTACGCACTCGCAAAGCAACTTAGATAACGTAACCTATTTTATTGAAGACAGTCGTAAGCAAGGCATTGAAGTATTGGGGCCGCATGTAAATGAATCGGGTGTAAACTTTGAAGTAAACAAGGAAGGCAAAATCAGATTTGGGCTTGGCGCGATTAAAGGTGCCGGTGAAGCAGCAGTGGAAGCCATTATTCAGGAGCGCGATGCACACGGCCCGTTCAAAGATATTTTTGATTTCGCCAAACGTTGAAGCAACCGATCGGTCAATAAAAAAACATTCGAGTGCCTGGCTTTGAGTGGCGCGTTTGATTGCTTCCCCGAATATCATCGCAGGCAATACATGGCCGCCAAAGAAGGCGATCTATCTCTTACTGAAAAAGTAATTCGCTACGCCAGCAAAATGCAGCAGGAAGCACAAAGTGCACAAGCCAGTTTGTTTGGCGAAGCGAGTGGTACTGCCATGCCGCCTCCAAAAATTGATGCGATCGAACCTTTTAGCGAAATAGAAAAACTGCACTTCGAAAAAGAAGTAGTGGGCGTTTACATCTCGGGCCATCCGTTAGATAATTTCAGGTTTGAAATGGATTCGTTTTGCACCACACAGCTTACCGCACTTATTGACTTGAACAGTCTGGAAGGCAAAGAGTGTAAAGTGGGCGGCATTGTTTCGGGTGTAGAACATCGCATGACCAAGACCGGCAGACCATTCGGCAAGCTGGTACTGGAAGATTACAGCGGAAAGTTTGAGTTTATGTTGTGGAGCGATGACTACATGAA
>DPSB01000356.1 GCA_003537495.1 Cytophagales bacterium
CCTTATATAATAATGCATTTATAGCTGTCAGCCGTTGAGAAGAACGAATGTAAGGGGATATGATTTTATTGTCGGGCATTTGCTCTTGCCCTTTTACCCATTTGTCAATTTTCTCAACAACAAAATTCTCAATGTTGAAATTGTCAAGCAAAACTAGGTTTGAATAGATGTTAATGAGAACCGAATCAAAGTACTTTCTCAGTAAAGAATATGAATCCCCGATGCGCTTTTTCTCCAACGTGTCCTTTATGGAATCAATTGTCCCTCTAATTGAAGTGAATGCATAGGTGTCAATATTGAATGCACTTGTAATTCCGTCAGTGAAGGAATTTGAAGCCGTGTCAGAAAGTCCCTCGTAAAAGTCAGAGTACTCTGTCAGCCGTTTAAATATCTTGTGATTGTTATATTCGGAGTCGTTCATTCTCTCCAGAAAATTGTGCCCAACACTCGAATATATGCAATTGCATATATTTCTTTTATCTCAAATAAGCAAAATCTCCCAGTTTTGTTTTAGTCGCTTACCAACAAGCTTATTTATTACGTTTAAACATGCAGCCTAAAAAAGAGCCAGTGTTTCCACCAGCTATTTTTAATTGATATCTCTTCTTACTTTACTTCTTTGAAATCTTCTTCACAGCTTTCTTTGCAACTGGTTTTCGAGCGGCAACTTTCTTGGTTGCTTTCTTAGCCGCTACTTTTTTAGGTGCGGCTTTCTTCGCAGCTTTTACAGCGGACTTCGGTGCTTCTGCTGGTGTTTCCTTCTTCCGCGCAAAGCGACCAAACCGGCCTTTGCTTTCGGGGGCGTTGGCTGCGAGTGTAATGCATTCTTCCAACGTAAGGTCTTTCGGTTCTTTGCCTTTCGGAATTTTTACGTTCTTCTTACCGGCTTTGATGTACGGCCCAAAGCGACCATTCAAAATTTCTATTTCAGTATTGCCTTCGCTTGCAAACGATTTGATCAGGCGGTTGGCATCTGCTTCGCGCTTGGCTTGTATCAACTCAACTGCGCGTTGTGAGGTTACAGTATATGGATCTTCGCCTTTCGGAATGGAGACAAACTTTTTATCGTGCAGCACGTACGGCCCAAAGCGACCTATGTTAATCGTCATTTGTTTGTCTTCAAACAAACCCATGTCACGCGGCATCTTCATCAGCTCCAGCGCATCGGCCAGCGTAATGTTTTCTATAAACTGTCCGGGGCGCAGCGCGGCAAACTTTGGTTTCTCGCCACCGTTGTCATCGGGGTTTTCACCCAACTGCACGTACGCACCATACTTACCCAACTTCACATATACATTCTTTCCGGTCTTCGGATCAACACCGAGCTCTTTGTTTTTATTTTGAACTGCAGAGCGTTCAATCTGTTCGGTCTTCGATACTGTTTTATGAAACGGTGTGTAAAACTGTTTTAGCATACTCTGCCATTTCACCTTACCACTCGCAATCTCATCAAACTCTTGTTCAATCTCAGCTGTAAACGAGTAGTTGGTAATGTCTGGAAAGTGTTCAACCAAAAAGTCGTTCACAATCATGGCAATGTTGGTGGGGAAAAGTTTGTTGCTTTCGGCACCAGTTGTTTCCGTTTCTTGTGCAGAAGTAACTTTACCGCCTTGTAGCGTATGCACATTGTACTTACGCTCCACACCTTCGCGACTTTCTTTCACCACATACCCACGCTTCTGCACGGTAGAAATTGTAGGTGCATACGTAGAAGGTCGACCGATGCCCAACTCTTCTAATTTTTTTACCAGACTTGCTTCTGTATAGCGAGCCGGATGGCGCGAGAATGTTTGCGTAGCCGTTATGTTATTGAGATCAAGCTTCTGCCCTACATTAAGTGGCGGCAAAACTTTTCCACTTTCTTCATCTTCCGCATCATCATCATCTTTCGATTCCATATATACTTTCAGGAATCCTTCAAACTTAATCACCTCACCAGTAGCAGTAAAGGTGCGTGGATTACCAGAAATAGAAATAGTAGCTGTTGTCCGTTCTAGTTCAGCCTCTGCCATCTGCGAGGCAATAGCACGTTTCCAAATCAAATCATACAAGCGTTGTGCGTTGCGATCCATACCCGGATCAAGTACTGAAAAATCAGTTGGGCGAATAGCTTCGTGTGCTTCCTGCGCACTGGCCGATTTGGTTTTGAACTTGCGCGTTTGTACAAACTCTTTTCCGTATGCCGATTGAATTTGTCTTACGGCACCATTCACAGCTTCATCCGAAAGGTTAACCGAATCGGTACGCATATAACTGATCTTACCGGCTTCGTAAAGTTTCTGCGCCACCATCATGGTTTGCGATACGGAGAAACTTAGTTTACGACCAGCTTCTTGTTGTAGTGTAGAAGTGGTGAATGGTGGAGCTGGAGATTTTTTAGCTGGCTTTTTCACCAGATCGGAAATAGTGAACGTAGCGCCTTTACACGATTCCAGGAATGCTAACGCTTCTTTCTCATCACTAAATTTTTCACCGAGGTCGGCAATCAATTGTTTACCGTTACCCAAATCAAAAACAGCCGATACTTTAAACGATGATTTCGCTTCAAATCTGTCAATCTCACGTTCGCGTTCTACAACCAATCGCACAGCAACAGATTGTACGCGTCCGGCTGAAAGTCCGGTGCTGATTTTTTTCCAAA
>DPSB01000115.1 GCA_003537495.1 Cytophagales bacterium
TTTTGGAAGGCTTTAAAAAATTGGCTGTATATGGCGGAACCTTAAATGATACATATCCACAGCTGTGGGCATTGGCTATAACTACGGTGCTGTGTTTTGTGGCAATAGCTGTTCTGCTTCAGTTAAAAATCAAGAAGTATTGTAGCCATGCATTGCCTGAATCAGCGTAAGCGAATGTCTCCCCCTCCCCCCACCAGGAAAGCGATAATCTTCACCAATGATCATTAAAGATTATTCGATAATGGATAGCTTTGCTTTGAAAGCAATAGAAAACACATTGGCTGTTCACGCACGAAACATCAGTAATACGCTGCGGCTGTTTGGTCAGCAAGACAAGCGCTTGTCATACTTCATTTCTGATGGAGCCAATATTGCCATGTATCCGAAAGAAGCGTTTAAGGCTGATTATTATATATATGCCATCTGCCTGTCGGGTACGGCAACGCTTTCGCTGAATGGAGAAAAGCTTAACCTTAAAGTTGATGATTTTTTTGCGGCCATTCCTTCTACTACCATACAGGTATTTGAGCATAGCAAAAATTTTAAAGTTAAGGTGCTGTTGTTTGAAAAGGCTTTTCTGCTGAAGAACATTTCGGACACAAGACAGCTGGATCAGCTCGGCTTTTTTAATTACGATACGGTTGCCCATGTACACCTTACACGGCAGGAGGCAGTACAGCTAAAACAAAAATTAGATAACATTGGTGAGCGCTCAGAAACATCGGGTATTTTTCATAGTACCATTATGCAAAGCCTTATCATTAACCTGTTATTCGAAACGGCCGAAGTATATTATCGGTATTTAGGTAAAACAAAAAAGAAGGTGTTGAATAATGAGGAGTTTTTGTTTCTTAAGTTCATGCAGCTTGTGCGCGCTCATTTTAAAGAAGAGCGCCAGCTTGAGTTTTATGCCGGCAAACTATTTATAAGCAATAAATACCTGATTGAAGTTTGTCGGGCTGTAGCTGGAAAAACACCCGGCACCCTGATAGCCGAAGCGGTGTTGGCCGAAGCCAAACTGTTGCTGGCATTACCGCATCATAACATCAGTACAGTTAGTGCCGAGTTGCAATATAGTTCGGTGGCAGCCTTTAGTAAGTTTTTTAGAAAACATACCGGCAAAGCACCTACTGTTTTTAAGCAAGACTATACACTACCTTAGCGCAAAATTTTATAACAGATTAATTCACATCTTACCAAATTGTATTAGTTATGAACTGGTTCTTACTTATTATAGCAGGCTTATTCGAGGTTGGCTTTGCAACTTGTTTAGGTAAAGTAAAAGAAACTACAGGAGCGGTTTCAATATATTGGTTGGGCGGATTCTTTGTTTGCCTCACCATTAGCATGGTGCTGTTGTACAAGGCTGCACAAACCTTGCCCATTGGTACTGCCTATGCCGTGTGGACGGGTATTGGCGCTGTGGGCACTGTGTTAATTGGC
Source organism: Cytophagales bacterium (assembly GCA_003537495.1). GTDB lineage: Bacteria > Bacteroidota > Bacteroidia > Cytophagales > Cyclobacteriaceae > ELB16-189. The sequence goes on from DPSB01000115.1 coordinate 1,444, forward strand.
ATTTTCTTTTTCAAAGAGCCAGCCGATTTCTGGCGCATATTCTTTATCAGCACGCTAATAATTTCCATAGTCGGTTTAAAGGTGATTTCGCATTGATGGTTAAGCTTTTCGCTGACAAGAACAGGCATCAAAAAGTCGATTCTTAATCAAAATTCCTTAGTTTTGGCCACCTAAAACTAAACTGATCAGCAACTTCAGTAATGGCGCATGTGGTCTAAGATAGCCCTGTTTATTATTCGGTACAGAATTTCATTAATTGCCGTTATTGGTGCAATTACTGTGGTGATGGGCTATTATGCTGCGCAGGTGCAAATGAGTTACGACTTTGCCCGCACGGTACCACTTAACGATCCGGAGATGATATTCTTCAACCGGTTTAAACAACAGTTTGGTGAAGATGGTAACATGATGGCGTTGGGTATTAAAGACAGCGCCATGTATAAGCTCGAAAACTTTCAGAAGCTGAAAGATCTGAGTAACAAGCTGCGGAAAATTGAAGGCGTAACCGAAGTACTTTCATTACCCCAGTTACGAATAATTGAAAAAGATACGGTAGAGAAAAAATTTAAATTCGTACCACTCTTTCCGGATACGCTCACCTCGCAACATCAGTTAGATAGTTTACTCTCCATTGCATTAGATCAGAAGTTTTACATGGGCCAGTTGGTAAATACCGCCAATGGTGCAACCATGTTATTGGCTCCGTTAAATAAAGAATATGCCAATTCAGCTAAGCGTATAGACATTACCAACAATCTTATCCGCTTAGGCGAAGCGTTTACAACACAAACCAATATTAAAATTCATTATGCCGGGCTGCCCTTTGTGCGTTCGGTAATGGCCGAACAAGTTCGCAAAGAACTTTCGTTCTTCCTTTATCTATCGGCTATTGTTACGGGTGTAATCATGTTATTGTTCTTCCGCTCGGTGCGTGCAGTTATTTTTTCTATGATTATGATTGGCATTGTAGTGGTGTGGACCATCGGCACCATTGCTTTGTTTGGATTTAAAATCAGTTTACTCAGTGGACTTATTCCACCTGTAATTGTAACCATTGGTATAACCAACGCCATTTACCTGCTCAACAAATACCATGTAGAGTATGTAAATCGTAAAAACAAAATGGAAGCCATTCAGGCAGTGGTGAAGAAGATGGGGTTAGCTACTTTTCTTACCAACCTTACCGTTGCCATTGGATTTCTTACGCTGTTAACAACAGACATTCTGGTGCTGCGCGAGTTTGGTATTGTGGCAGGCGTTAACATAATTGCTTTGTTTGTTGTAAGCCTGATTATGATACCCGGCATACTTTCGTGGATGCCAGAGCCCAACCAAAAACATCTCAAGCATCTTAACTTTAAAATTCTGGGTGGCTTTGTAAAGCTTATCGACTTAATGGTGCATCGCCATCGTATTACTATTTATGTGGCCACATTGGTAATAACGGCACTGGCTGTTTTTGGCATGTCTAAATTGTATTCGGTGTCGTACATGGTAGATGATATTCCGGAAGACAGCGCCATTAAACGCGACTTAAAATTTGTGGAAGAAAACTTCAGTGGCATTATGCCCTTGGAAATTGAAGTAGACCTGCAAACTAAACGCAGACGCCCGCTGCAAAACCTGCGTATTGCCCGCGAGATTGATAAGTTCGAGAGTTCACTTGATTCAATTGACGTAACCTCGCGGCCGCTTTCTATTTTAAGTTTGATTAAAGCATCGCGGCAAGCATACTTCAACAATAATCCAGAGCGCTATGCGCTGCCTTCATCGGATATAGAAGCCAAGTTTGTATTGGATTATCTGAAAGGTCAGAGCGATAACACTGGGTTGTTCAAATCGTTTGTAGATACTACGTACACCAAAATGCGTATCTCCATGCAGATGGCCGATATCGGTTCCATTAAAATGGATTCGTTGGTGCATCAGGTTATAGAACCCAAAGCTGATTCGCTTGTGGCTGATCTGAAAAAAATTCTGCGCGCTGAAAGCGACTCGGTAACCGTAACCATTACCGGGTCTTCCAAAATATTTATTAAGGGGAACAAATTCCTCATCGAAAATTTAACCGAGAGCTTGATACTGGCCGGTATACTGATCACACTTTCAATGGCCATTCTTTTTGCCAACGCTCGAATGATCATCATCTCACTTATTCCCAACCTGATTGCATTAATGATTACTGCCGGACTGATGGGTTATTTTAATATTCCGCTTAAAGCGAGTACGGCTTTGATTTTTAGTATTACGTTCGGTATCTCGGTCGATAACTCGATCCGGTTCTTGGCCAAGTATCGACAAGAACTTTTATCAAGTGGTTTTTTTGTGCCGCGCTCAGTTAGCGAAAGCATTCTGGAAACGGGTAAGAGTATTATTTACACCTCGGTGGTGTTGTTTGCCGGGTTTATCATTTTTGCTTTCAGCGATTTTGGTGGTACTGTGGCATTGGGCCTACTCACTTCTACTACGTTGATCATTTCAATGTTCACCAACCTGATCTTACTTCCTGCATTAATCATGACGTTCGATAAACCGCGCAAGAGCAAAGATCGTTTGCCTATTGATGATTTTGATAGTTCGTTTTACGGTGAACAAGATGACGAAGCCATCGACATCAAAAAAATCAAAATCCATGATCGGATGGGTTCGGCTGAGTAGGCAACTCAAATCCTCACATAATTACTTTCATCTTCCGGTTCGGGACGTTCAAATACTTCCTCTAAATCGATAGTTAAACCAGGTAAGGTTTTAGGCTGCACTTTATCGGTGCGTACATAAGGTTTTAAGATACCTTCGTACGTTCCGCTATCATTCAAGGTGTAAACCAGCACGGTTTGCTCTCCGGGATGCACTACCCAGTATTCCTTTACTCCTGCTTCTTCGTACACTTCAAATTTCTCGTTCAGATCTTTTGCAGAGGTGTGCTTCGATAAAATTTCAATTACCCAATCGGGGGCACCCAAACAACCACGCATGTCAATTTTGGTTGGATCGCAAATCACACAAATGTCGGGTTGAACTACAGTTATAATGTCTTCATTGGCTTTGCCTTTTCTAGGGAGGCGTACATCAAATGGGGCGGCAAACAATCGGCACTTTTTCTTTTTCAGAAAACTACCAATCGACACCATTAAGGCTGTTGAAATGCGCTGATGCTTTGACGTAGGAGCTGGCGACATTTTATACACTTTGCCACGAATTAACTCTACCATTTCGGGCAAATCCCATTTCAGGTAATCGGCATACGTATAGCTCAAACTCAAATCCGGCTCTTCCACTTTCATACCCTAAATTTAATAGGTTCAAATCCTAATCCCCAATGCGCGATCTCCCTATTCCGAATGCCAATTACCCACTGCCCAATCCCCAAAATGTCCTAAATTGCGGCCTTATTTTGGGTAACCGTGAGTAAATACAGAGAAACAAAAGACCTTAATCTGGCCCAGGTGGCCACCGAAATACTCGAATTCTGGAAAAAAGAGAAAATTTTTGAGAAGTCGGTAAGCGTGCGCGAAGGTGCCGAGACTTTTACCTTCTATGAGGGGCCGCCATCGGCCAACGGAACCCCGGGCATTCACCACGTAATGGCCCGCACCGTAAAAGATATTTTCTGTCGCTTTAAAACACTGCAAGGCTACCAGGTAAAACGCAAAGGTGGCTGGGATACGCATGGCTTGCCGGTTGAATTACAAGTTGAAAAAGAACTGGGCATTACCAAAGATGATATTGGAAAGAAAATTTCCATTGAAGATTACAACAAGAAGTGTCGCGAAACGGTAATGAAGTATAAGGATCAATGGGACGACCTGACTACCAAAATGGGTTATTGGGTTGATCTGGAGAATCCGTACATCACCTACGAAAAAGAATACATCGAATCGCTTTGGTGGATTTTAAAACAGTTGTACGATAAGCAGTTGTTGTACAAAGGTTACACCATTCAACCTTACTCACCAGCAGCGGGTACGGGGTTAAGTTCGCACGAGCTGAACTTGCCAGGCACGTACAAAGATGTAAAAGACACTACTATCGTAGCGCAGTTTAAAGTGAAACGCGATGCGAGGTCTGAGTTTTTATTTAAAGCAGTTCAGGGAGATATTTATATACTCGCATGGACTACCACCCCGTGGACGCTTCCATCCAACACGGCTTTGGCAGTTGGGAGTAACATTGATTATGTTCTGGTAAAAACTAAGAATAGATATACTGGAATTGAGATCAATGTAATTCTTGCAAAGGAAAGATTTACATCATTTTTCAACTCAGGATCTAAGGAATTTGCAGCAAGTATATTCTCAAATCCAGAAGTAGTTCACAACCAAAGAGAAGATTGGGAATTGATTCAAATTTTTCCCCATCCTAAAGTTTCCCCTTTACTGGCAGCCTATTTGATAAAAGGAAAGGATATTGTAGGCATCCACTACGAACAACTGATCCCTTATATCCAACCATTTTACGATGCCGACAAAGCGTTTCAGGTAATAGCCGGAGATTTTGTTACAACCGAGGATGGAACAGGTGTGGTTCACATTTCACCTACCTTCGGTGCCGATGACTTCCGCGCAGCAAAGCAAAACGGTGTGCCCGCGCTAACGGTAAAAGATGAGGGCGGCAATGAAGTTCCTACTGTGGATCGCAAAGGAAAATTCATTACTAAGATTGGCGAAGGCTTAAAGGCTGGTGTAGCGAAATACAACATCAAAACTCATAAGCCGCTTGGCGCGGATGATTTTTATGTAAAGAATTATACCAACGAAGATGAAAGCCATCCGGATTATAAAAATACTGATGTTATCATCTCCATCATTTTAAAAGAAGAGAACAAGGCTTTTAAAGTAGAGAAGTACGAGCATACATACCCGCATTGCTGGCGCACCGATAAACCTGTTTTGTATTATCCACTCGACAGTTGGTTTATTCGCACCACCGCGCTGAAAGACAAAATGGTTGCGCTTAACAAAACCATTAACTGGAAACCAGAAAGCACCGGTACGGGTCGTTTTGGTAATTGGTTGGAGAACCTTGTTGATTGGAACTTATCGCGTTCGCGTTACTGGGGAACACCACTTCCAATCTGGCGCACCAAAGATGGCAAAGAAGAGATTTGTATTGGTTCGCAGGCTGAGCTTAAAGCAGAAGTAGAGAAGTCGGTGAAGGCAGGTCTTATGCAAGCAGCAATGGTCCATGGTCCATGGTCCATGGACTTGCACCGCCCGTATGTTGATGAAATTATTCTGGTAAGCAGCAAAGGCGAACCGATGTATCGCGAAGCTGACTTGATTGATGTGTGGTTCGATAGTGGCGCTATGCCATACGCACAGTGGCACTTCCCGTTCGAGAACAAAGATATTTTTGAAAAGAGTTACCCGGCCGATTTTATTGCCGAAGGTGTGGATCAAACCCGTGGTTGGTTCTTCACGCTTCACGCGATAGCGGTAATGCTAAGCGAAAGTAGTGACGAAATAAAAGCCGTTAACAAGAAAGTAGGTAATGGCGGGGTGTCGTTTAAAAATGTAATCTCCAACGGGCTTGTGCTCGATAAGAGCGGCAATAAGATGAGCAAGAGCAAAGGCAATGTGGTAAACCCATTTGATGCTTTGGCTAAGTACGGTCCTGATGTAGTGCGTTGGTACATGATGGAAAACGCGCCACCGTGGGATAACCTTAAGTTCGATTTTGCCGGAGTGGAGGAAACACAACGCAGATTTTTCGGAACGCTCATCAACACTTATTCATTCTTCGTGCTCTATGCCAACATCGATGGCTTTGAAAAGGATGAAATGAACAATGTGCCGTTTAATGAATTGGCACCATTAGATAAGTGGATCATCACCAAAGAACAATCGCTTATTGAAGAAGTGATTGCTGCGTATGCAGATTATGAACCCACCAAAGCCGCTCGGGCTATTCAGGAATTTGTAAACGATCATCTTTCTAACTGGTATGTGCGCTTAAATCGTAAACGTTTCTGGCAACCTGCAAGTCGCGGTGAACTATCGTTGGATAAAAAAGCAGCCTACGAAACCTTGTACGAGTGTTTGATGGTTACCTCGCAATTAATGGCCCCCATTGCACCATTCTTCAGTGAGTGGTTGTATAAAAATCTTACTGATAACATTCGTCAGAAAGCAAAACAGTTCAACACACCGTTAAAGTATGAATCGGTTCACCACACTTTATTAACAAAGCCTGAAGGAAACCGTAAGGATGTTGAACTGGAGAAGTCGATGGATTATGCACAGCGCATTTGTTCGTTGGTACACTCGCTTCGCAAAAACAGCAAAGTAAAAGTGCGTACACCGCTGCAAAAAGTACTGTTGCCAGTGTTGGATGAAAAGTTTGCAGCACGGGTTAGAAGTGTGGAGGCGATTATCAAAGCTGAAGTAAACGTAAAAGAGATTCAATATATAGATGATGCTTCTGGTTTGCTGGTGAAAAAAGTGAAACCAAACTTTGCCCGATTGGGAAAACAATATGGCCCAAAAATGAAGGAAGTTTCAGCAGTGATCACCACGTTTAACCAAGCGGAAATTCAGACAATAGAAAAGCAAGGCAAACTAAACAAAGAGGGTTTTGATCTTGTATTGGAAGATGTGCTCATTTCTTCCGAAGATATTCCGGGTTGGTCGGTAGCCTCTGAAAATGGGTTAACCGTTGCGTTGGATATTACGTTAACCGATGAACTGAAGCGCGAGGGCATTGCCCGCGATTTTGTAAACCGCGTACAGAACCTACGGAAGGATATGGGCCTTGAAGTGCTGGATAAAATTTCGCTTGAGGTGGAGAAAAACGGTGAGTTTGTTACGGCCGCTTTGGTGGAACATCAAGCTTATATCCAAACTGAAACACAAGCGCTCTCCATGGAGTTAAAAGAAAAAGTAACGGATTCCACAGAAGTGGAAATGGATGAATACAATATTAAGTTGAAGATTACGGTAAACTGAGGAGACGCACATTCATGAAGTACGCAAAGTTTTTTTTAATAGCATTATTCGTGATAGCCATCGACCAAACCAGTAAGTTGTTGGTGTACCATAACATGTACATCCATCAGGAGATTAATGTACTGGGCACATGGTTTCGTTTACACTATTTGCTTAATCCGGGTATGGCCTTCGGAATAAGATGGGAAAGCGAGTTTGGGAAATTGGCGCTCACCATCTTCCGCATCTGTGCCATGTTTGGAATAAGTTACTACATGATTAAAATGGTACAAAAGCAAGCCCATGTTGGATTTCTTGTTTGCCTTGCGTTGATTTTAGGTGGAGCCATCGGTAATGTAATTGATAGTACATTTTATGGTGTGTATTTAAATAATGCTCCGTTGGGTGTGCCTACTCCTTGGTTTCACGGGCAAGTTATAGACATGTTGTATTTCCCGTTGTTCCATTTTCAGTGGCCATCATGGGTGCCGGGTATTGGTGGCGATTATTTCGAGTTTTTTAGTCCGGTGTTTAACATTGCCGACTCGTCAATTTTCATTGGTGTGGTGATAATTCTTTTCTCGCAGAAGAAATTCTTTAAAGAAGAGTTGAAGGAAGCTGAGCCAACTTCAGATTCTAATCAGATTCTTACTTCAGAGCCCGCTGCAACCACTACTGAGAATCCGTCAGCACCGATTGAATAATTTTTGAAGCAATGGCGGCAGGTAATTATGCCAACGGGTTGTTATTCTGCATAGATACCGCGACCTTTTCTCTGTTATGAAGAAAGCCTCAGCCAAACGTATTCCCAAAGAAATTCTGGATTTGATTCGTGAACAACTGGCGCGCACTGGTTTTCATGAGTCGGTTGGCACCGGACGGTGGAGTTTTATTCATGGCTTGCAGAAAGCGGTGAAGGATTTTGTTAAGAATACACCCTCGCTCGATCCGCAACTCTCACTGGCTTATCCACAAGGGCCATCAGAAGATTTGTTGCGCAGGGCATTTAATTTAAAAAGTCCACCCGGAGCAACGCAATCGCTACGTAATCTGCTGGCGTTGTTTGCTACACAAAATAAGTATGATTGGAATACTTTGATTAGCGATCGCTTTGCGGATAAATTTAAAACATTGCTGGATGCAGGCGATGAAGATATGGCAGAGCCAGAACCAACCAAGTCAATTGATACTGATAATGTAGATTCGTTTGCAGCTAAGATTGCGAATGTGCTGCTAGAAAAACTTTCGAAGAAGGAATTGGATCTGATTAAAGAGCAGATGGACGATGAGCAGGCTCGTACCAACGAAGATATGATTGATGGGCTATATGTGCCTTCGCTCAACGATCCATCCAAACCGGAATTTCCACCACGCCCGTTTTACGAACCACGGTTTCCGGCATCGAATACATTCCGAATTGATGTTCCTGGTTTTACCAATGTTTGGTTGAAAGATGAAAGCACCAATCCGACCGGAACCCACAAAGCACGTATGGCTTGGGAAGTTCTGATTAAATCGAAACGCTATAACATTAAAGAAGTATCGATTATTTCATCCGGAAGTGCGGCCGCTGCCATTCAGCATTTCTTTAATTTGTATAAGGTAAGCACAAAACTAAAAGTACTGATGGACAATCGCATCAGTGCAAGCATTAAAGAATCGTTGCGCCAGATGGGTTGTGAAGTATATGAAACAGATTTGAGTTCACGCTCATTAACTGGAAAAGAGATTAAAGAACTAACCCACAACAAAGAGGGTATTGATATCACGTACCGTGAAATTCTGGATCGGTTTAACGATAATTATTACGATTGGCTTTCGTACGAAGTGCTGAACGAAAATCCGGCTTATTGTTTTGTGCCGTTTGGAACAGGCGATTTGTTTGTCAATATCTTGATTATTGCTGAGCGCGAATTCAACAACAGCATCTATAAACACGATCCGCGGTTCTTGGGCGATATTAAAAAGATAAATGAATGTAACTTCATGGGTGCCACCACCCGCGATGCCAACTCGCGTTTAGATAAACT
>DPSB01000109.1 GCA_003537495.1 Cytophagales bacterium
AAAGACTCTTTTATCAGCTCCTAATCCACTCAATAGGTAAACGGGTTTCATAAACCAGTTGCTCTACCGCTTCGCATCCCAGTTTTTATTTTCTGCGCGACCGAGCTTTCCGATTTCCAATGATCGTAATGTAGTACCACCCGGTGGCATGTGTTTGGTAAAGCTGCGTACTTCTTTTACTTCGTCCACCGTAATTACGGAAGCCTTGTTATTAAAATCGCTGCTGTTGCGAATGTAACTCAGTACCGAAGCCAGGTATTCATCACTATTACCAGCCATAGGCGGCATGTTGTTGGGATAATCTTTTCCATCTACCGGACCTTGTAATCCCATCAACATCAGTTGTATTAAGGCAATCTTATCGCCCGTAACCCGTGCCGAACCAATTAGCGGAGGCGCGGGCATTGGGTTACTGCCAATCAACACACCCTTTCCATCCAATCCATGACAATTGGAACACAGTTGTTTGTAATGCGTGGCACCTTTCGAAACCAATTCCCGATCGGCAGGACTTAAATTTTTTAATCGGGCTAACTCTATTTCGGTTTTAATTTTTGTTTCTTCGAATACTTTGTACGAAAACTGCATCAATTCATTATCAGAATTAGCCGCCAGTAATTCTTTTACAAGATCTTTTGCCTGGTTGTTATTGCTGGTACGCAAGGAGAGCGTGAGTTGAATCCGTACATCAGCACTGCTATCGGTCGCCATTTTACTGAGTTCAGTAATTACTTCGGCATTATTTTGTTGAATAAACAATTCGCTGGCCCAAACAGCACTCTTGCGTACGTGTGCATCAGCATCGCGCAAAGCAAGTGTCATGGTTTCTTCATCCAGTTCTTCTAGACCTTCTAACGTCCACAGCGCATGGATGCGAGCCAGTTGTTCACCATCACTTACTAATTTTTTTAACGCAGGCACAACCGACTTATCATTTCGGATGATGATGGTTTGTTGTGCCATATCGCGCCACCAACCATTGGGGTGCGAAAGATATTGAACTAACTCCGATGCCGGTTGATTCAGCATGTTGGGTTTGGTACGATCGGGTTTAAAATCTTTATGCACCACCCGGTAGATGCGGCCCATGCCTTTGTTTTTGTCAAGCCCAAGTTCTACAATTTTTTTTCCGAGATAAGAATCGGGTGGTGTCCATTCGCCTTCTTGAATAATGCCATGATACATATCTACAATGTAGAAACAGCCATCGGGGCCGGTATAAGTATTAATGGGGCGGAAGTTCATATCCGCGGAAGCGAGCCAATCCACTTCTTTATAGGCAGACTCAATTCTGATTTTTCCATTTTGATTAATCACCTTACCGCGTTTGATTACGCGACCCACTGGTTCTGGAATAAAATAATCGCCAACCATATTTGTGGGTAATCTATCGCCTCTGAAAATGGATTGACCAGCACCGGATGTAAATCGAACCAATGTACTGTCTTCGCGCAAAGCACGTGGGCCACCTTGTGCATCTACGTTGCCGATAACCGGCCACAGGTACGTAAAATCTTCGGAGTATTGATCTTTAAAATTCAAGGCACCATAGGCTGGCATCTGTTGAATTTGTACTGCGGGTAAACCAGGCCCGGCTTCGGAGTAAAAAAGTTTTCCATAGTTATCGGCTGTTAATCCCCACTGGCCAATCATGTTATCAACCAGTGTATCGGCCATCAGCATTCCGTTTTTGTATTTATAGCGTAAGTTATCGCGTGAAGGATAAATCCAGTTATCGAGATTCCAATAGAAACCTCCGTTTTGATGCTCGAGGTTGCGCGAGTCGATGGTATTGTTTTTATAAACAATTCTTTTTTCATCGGCCATGCCATCGCCATTGGTGTCCTTATAACTCCACACATGTTGTTGGTTGGTAACGGTAACCAACACTTCATCGCCAACAGGCAATACGGTGCGCGGCAGTACCAGGCTATCGATAAAGATGCTAACCTGATCCATTCGTCCATCATTATCTGTATCAACCAATTTCATTATGCGACTGGTAGGTTCGTACTCTTCCGTGGCATTTGCATCCTTCATGTAGGTATTCATCTGCACCACATACATGGCTCCGTTTCCATCCCACGCAATGGCAACCGGTTCCTGCACCATTGGTTCGCTGGCAACAAGTTCAATCCGGTATCCAGGGGGTAGCTGAAATTTTTTCAGACTTATGTTGGGTGGAAGCGGAGCCGGATCGGGGTTGGTAGTAATAAATTTGCGTGTGTACGTTGATTCATCTGCTGATTCTTGCTGACAAGAAAACGCGAGTAGTGCGAGCAAGGGTAAAATCTTTCCTCTCATCCGTTCTTTTATTGAAGTGAAGGACGAAGATTAAAAAAAAGCGAATGGGAATCAATTGGTTTTTGAGGAGTGTTAATGAACCCGATATCAGTATATGTACTATCTTTTTAAGGAAAGAAATCCACTCACGGCTGGACGTTGGCCCGAAAATTCTATTTTATAAAAATAGGTTCCCGAGGGGAGTTCGTTTCCATTCTTATTCTTGCCAATAAAAACACGGTCGGCATTATTGTAGTTTGTAGTTTCAAAAACCACATCGCCACAACGATTGAAAATAGTAACCCGGTTATTCTGTGCATCGGACAATATAGCTATGTGCTGCAAATAGAAAATTTCATTTTTTGCATCACCATTAGGCGATAGGGCATTGTACACTACTACGCTGCCAATAACTTCAA
>DPSB01000168.1 GCA_003537495.1 Cytophagales bacterium
AAAGCGCAAGTTCCATCATTACCCCGCGTTTGGAACCCATCAGTTCGTGCCACTCATCTATTACGATGGTTCGTAAATCGGCAAAGTAATCGGCATACCCTTTTTGCGATATAAGCAGGTGTAAACTTTCGGGCGTGGTGATTAAAAAATCGGGTGGAGTTTCTTTTTGTTTGGCCCGTTCGCGGGTACTCGTATCGCCACTGCGCACACCCACCCGCCAGGTTGGTTGTAAATCTGTAATGGCGCGGGTTGCTGAAATTTCTATTTCCTTCGCAAGCGCACGGATGGGTGTAATCCAAATTGCCTTAGGACCTCTTGGCTTTTTAATTGCGAGATCTTCCAACACAATTGGAATGAGCAACGAATAAGTTTTACCACTGCCAGTTGGGGCATTTACAATACCGTGGTAATTGGCCCATACTGCCTGCCAGGCCTCGGTTTGAAACGGAAAAGGCTTCCAGCCCCGCGCTTCAAACCATGCAATACCCAGCTCCAGCTTATCATTCATCGTTACAAATTAGAGTATTGCGAAAACATTTTGATGGCGGCTTTGTTAAATTGCAAAACTTTGAAGGTATGGGTAAGTATTCAATAAAAGAACTTGAAAAGCTTTCGGGCATCAAAGCCCATACTATCCGCATTTGGGAAAAGCGCCATCAGCTTGTAAATCCACAGCGTACTCAAACCAATATCCGTTTCTATTCGGATGATGACCTGAAGAAGATTATCAATGTTTCGGTACTGAATAATCATGGTGTAAAAATTTCAAAGATTGTGGGGTTAAGTCTTCCTGATCTGAACCAGAAAGTATCGGAACTGAGCGAGTCCAAAGACAGCATCGAAATTTATATCGACCAATTGGTGCTGGCCATGATTGACATGGAGGAAGAAAAATTTGAAAAAATTTTAGGCGACCTCATACTAAAGTTTGGATTCGAAAAAACGATTGTTGAAATCGTTTATCCATTTCTCGAAAAAATTGGAGTACTGTGGCTTACCAATAACATTACCCCGGCACAGGAACATTTTATTTCGAACCTCATACGACAAAAGTTGATTGTGGCTATTGATGCTCTGCCGCTTGCACCCAAAACATCCACTCGTGTGTTATTATACCTGCCCGAAAATGAGCTACACGAGTTGGGTCTTCTTTTCTATCATTATATCGCCAAAAAGGCTGGCACCCGAACTTATTATTTGGGGCAGATGGTTCCGCACAAAGATTTAAAATCAGTGTATGCCGAACATCAGCCGCACATTTTAGTTACCAGCCTTACCAGCGGCCCTTCACCCAACGCAATACCTAATTACCTGGCCCGCTTAAGTCAGGATTTTGCCGATGCTAAAATTTACATTTCGGGTGGAGCCCTTAAAAAGGCGCGGTTTGAACCACTCCCAAACATCAAAACATTCGCTAACGCACTGGATTTCAAAGCATTGATCTCCTGATTTTTTGTTTAACAATTGTTATTTTTAGTTAAACAATAATTTGGATAATGGTGTGCGCTTCTTACATTTGTTTAATATTTTAAATTAAACTTTAAACATGATGACAGCGATAGAATTCAGTAAGCAACTGGCCACGCTTAGGCCTATGCTCAGAACGTTTACACGGAAATTCACAACCGATCGCGATGAAAGCCTGGATCTGGTTCAGGACACAATCCTGAAAGCACTTACTTATCGCGATAAGTTTAGGGAAGACACCAACCTGAAAGGCTGGCTGTTCACCATCATGCGCAACACCTACATCAATAACTATCGTAAAAATCAGCGCGCCAAAACTTCTCATGACGATACCAAGGAATTGTATTATCTGAATGTGGAAGACACACACACCTTTAACCGGCCAGAAGGAAGCGTAGAGTTTAAAGAGGTGTGGCGAAACGTAAATGATTTAAAAGACGAATTGTTGATCCCGTTTAAGATGCATACCACTGGTTATAAATATCATGAAATCGCTGAACACCTGAATATACCCATTGGCACAGTGAAGAACAGAATTTTCCATGCCCGCAAAGAAGTTCAGAAAAAATTAACCGGTTACGCGTAATTAATTTTGAAATGTTTTAGACAAGCACGGTAACAAACTACCGTGTTTTTTTTATAATCACAGGATGAAAAAAATTGCTGTCATCGGTTCAGGCTTTGCGGGTATTGCAGCGGCTACTTGTCTGGCCAAAGCAGGTTACGCTGTAACAGTCTTCGAAAAAAATGAATCGGCTGGTGGCCGGGCGCGTAAGTTCCAGGCCGATGGTTTTACATTCGATATGGGCCCAAGCTGGTATTGGATGCCAGATGTGTTTGAAAAATATTTCGCATTATTCGGTAAAAAGCCATCCGACTATTATACCCTCGAACGCCTGAGCCCATCCTACCGGATTTTTTATGGTAAAGATGATTACCTCGATATTCCTGCCGGAGTAGAAGCACTTTGCAAATTGTTTGATGAATTAGAACCCGGAAGTTCCAAGCAGTTGCTTCGCTTTTTAGAAGAAGGCAAATACAAATACGATATTGGAATTAATGAACTGGTGTATAAGCCGGGCATTTCCATTAGCGAATTGATTGATACGCGTTTAATGGCAGGAGTTTTTAAACTTCATGTTTTACAATCCATTTCCAAATACGTTCGCAAATTCTTTAAACACCCACGTATTATTCAGTTGCTGGAGTTTCCGGTTTTGTTTCTGGGCGCTACCGCACAAAAAACTCCTGCACTTTACAGCTTAATGAACTATGCCGATATGGCATTAGGCACCTGGTATCCAAAAGGTGGCATGCACAAAATTGTAGAAGGCATGACTGCGTTGGCAAAAGAACAAGGCGTAACGTTTCAGTTCAATAGCGAGGTAACCCAGTTCAATTTGTTGAACAATGTCATACACGAGGTGGTTGTAAATGGAACAAAGCATCAATTTGATTATGTGGTAGCCGGTGCCGACTATAATTTCATTGAGCAAAAATTATTACCAGCAACCCATAGGCAATACACCGAATCGTACTGGCAAAGTCGCAACATGGCCCCTTCCAGTCTTATCTTTTATTTGGGACTAAATAAAAAAATTGAAGGACTGCTGCATCATACCTTATTCTTTGACGAAGATTTTGGATTGCATGCACGCGAGATCTATGAAAATCCGCAGTGGCCCACAGCGCCTCAGTTTTATGTTTCATGTACATCACAAACAGACCCAACCGTAGCACCGGCTGGTTGCGAAAATATTTTTATTCTTATACCCGTTGCCCCCGATTTAAAAGACGATGTATCAACCCGGGAAAAATATTTCAATTTGGTAATGGATCGGTTTGAACACATGATGGGCCAGCCCCTGCGACCGCACATTGTTTATAAGCGCAGTTATGCCCATAACGATTTTATTGGCGACTACCATGCCTTTAAAGGAAATGCCTATGGACTGGCAAATACGCTTAAACAAACTGCCAATCTTAAGCCCGGCATCTTAAACAAAAAGGTTACAAACCTGTTTTATACGGGTCAGCTCACCGTACCGGGGCCGGGTGTTCCTCCTTCACTCATCTCCGGACAAGTGGTTGCCCGCGAGTTAATCA
>DPSB01000615.1 GCA_003537495.1 Cytophagales bacterium
AAACAAACCCTTTGTACTAAAAGAATTCTTCGATCAATTAAATGCCGTTGGTTGTATTCCCATCTCACTTGGGCATTGGGAAATGACAAAAGCACAGTATTAAAAGTGATGCACTAACAACGCTGGGTTTTTTATTCGTGTTCGACCTTGGATGCCAGACGCATAATTCTACCTCGCAATCTTAAACGTAACTGGAAAAACAAAACTGGACTTCACAAGTTTTCCATTTTGCTTGCCCGCTTTCCAGGGTGGCCCTTCTTTAATAAGGCGTATTGCTTCTGCATCCATATCCTCTCTCAGTCCTTTCGCTATCGTAAACTTTTCTAGTGTGCCATCTGCATTTACCCAAAACTGAACAAACACTTTCCCTTCAATACCAGCAGTCTTTGCTTCATGCGGATATTTCAAATTTGCTTCCAGGTAATCCTTAAAAGCCGTAAGCCCCCCTTTTGGCTCAGGAGAAATCTCTACAACATAAAAAAGTTTACTACTGTCAAACTCAGCTGCTTCAATGGGAGGCTGAGGTTCAACAAACGCTACGTCTTCCACCATTTCTATTACTTCTCCTCTAAACTTAGCCTCTAAAAACTCAGACTCACCAACAAATTCAAATGAATAGTCCGTTGAATTATCCGACATGTCTAAATATTGTTTTAGCGCAACCGCTTTTTCACGTTTGCCCGAACCCTTTCGCACAACCGATGCCTTGCCCTGAACAAGCAATCCCACAGCAAGACGTTGCTTAATGATTCGCTCAAGATCAAACAATACTGAGGATGAATTATTGTTTTCCTGCACAACAATTCTCTTTTTGCTTTTTTTCAGAAATGCAATTGCATCTTCAAACACAATAGAGTCCTTCTTAAAGCCTATTGCGTAATCAATTTTAAACTGCTCATACTCTTTTAAAAAATCTTTTTTATTAAAACCGAGAGCGGCTAATGGCAATTCGTAAATAATATCGATCCGGCTAACGGGTTGAAGCAAAATTGTATCTGTATGCTGTGCGTTGGCTTGGGTAGAAATAATCAATGTAAAAAAGAGAATCAGACTTTTCATCACAAGTAATTTTTCCAGAACCGAATCTTTAACATCTCTGAATTTGTAATACCCCTTTTAAGCCAACCTCGCCTCCATCGTAATATCCGTATTCAACAATTTTGAAATCGGGCAATTGGCTTTGGCATCGGCTGCGCACGCCTGAAACTTGTCGGCTGTAATGCCGGGCACTTTGGCGGTTAAATCCAGGTGCGAGTTGATGATGGCGCCATTCTCGAATGTAATCGTACACTTCACCGTTAAGTCATCGGCTGTAAAACCGGCTTCGTTCAATACAAAGCTTAACTTCATGGCAAAGCAACCACTGTGTGCGGCAGCAATCAGTTCTTCGGGGTTGGTGCCCACACCTTCCGCAAAGCGCGAGTTAAACGAGTATTGGGTGTTACTCAACACCGTGCTGGCGGTTGATACTAAACCTTTTCCTTCTTTACCGGTTCCTTTCCAATTGGCTGTGGCTGATCGCTTCATAATTTTTTATGTTTTGTTTCGTGCTTGAAGGTAAGCCACAAATTCAATTTTTGGAAGTTTTATTCTGACCGGAGTGTATCGGCAGGGTTAGCCGATGCTGTTTTGTGCGTTTGTGATGCAATGGTAACAAACCCCAACCCTAACAAAATTGCTGCGCTTAATAAAATGTCCCAGGGTGTAAGGCTCACACTGTAGTATTGTATTTTGGGAAAGATTAAGTAAAATATAGTTGTTGTGATGGGCACCGCAAACAGAATAGCCCATACCATGAGTTTGAAATAATCTTTGGAAAGTAAGAATGCAAGATTATACACTGTAGCGCCCATTACTTTGCGAATGCTTACTTCTTTGGCTTTCGTCTCGGATGTATAGACAACCATGCCAAGCATTCCCAGCAGCGAGATAGTAATGGCTAGCAACCCGAGAAAGCCTACAATCTTAATCATCACTACATAACTGCTATAGCCATCATTCAATTCTTCCTCAAAGAAATGGGCTTCTAACTTTTGTTCCGGGTTTAGTGCTTTCCAGCGATTCTCAAATTCGGTGAACATACCAAAGGCATCATCTGAATTAACTTTTAAGTGCGCATAGGCAAAGTGTTCGGGGTTCATCCTGAAAAAGAATTTATCAATCGGATAGCGCAGAGAAGCAAAATGAAAATTCTTCACAACACCCACTACCTCAAGCTCATTTCCATCCACCAGATAAGTGCGACCAATGGCTTCCACCGGAGTTTCTATTTTATAGTGTTTCAGAAACTCTTCGTTAACAATAATAAATCGTTCGCGCTGCCAGGTTTCTTCCGGAAAGTTTTTACCCGCAAGCAACGTGAGGTTAAACATGGATAGATAATTTCTATCCACAAACAACTGATTCACTTCAGCAGAATCTTTATCCGCATTCTTCACCCAGGTGCTGGAATAACTTAGTCCCATTAATTCGGATGCCATGGCTACGGATTGAACGGAAGCCAATGTTGAAAATTCAGTCTTCACTAACTCTGCCTTCACCCCTTGCAATTGCACATCAACAATGTTAGCCTTATCAAAACCAAAATTGAAATTGATGGAATATTGATACTGACGACTAAAAACAACAAGGCATAATATAAAACCAAATGATAGTGCAAACTGAAAAACGGTTAACACTTTGCGCACACGCATGCCTGATGAGCCTGCGTGTGCTTTATTTTTTAAGGCTTGAATTGGGTTAAGTCCACCGAAGTATAGTGCCGGAAAAATTCCTGCTATCAGGCCGGTACCCAACGCAAAAAGTATAAAGTATAAAAGCATGCGGGGTGTAAGGCTAAGATCAATGGAAGTGGATTCTGCCAGCGAGTTCAGAAACTCTGGACGAATAAGAAAGAAAATGAGTATTGCCCCTGCCAGCGACACCAATGAAATCAAGACTGTTTCTGTAATGAACTGAAAGAAGATTTGATTTTTTTGTCCACCCATTGTTTTGCGTAGCCCTATTTCTTTTGCACGTTTTAAGGCCCGCGCAATGGAGATGTTTGTATAATTAAAGCAGGCCGGTAACAAAATGAGTAAAGCGATTATCGCAAACACAATCATGCCTGAGGCTTCCCACTTCGGGCCAATGGCCATCCGGTAATCTGCGCCCATGGCAATTTCCCGAATATGCTTTGTAGCAAAGTTTACTTTAACCGGAAGTGTTGCATAAGCCTCTGCTGCAATCTTGTTAAGATGCTCCTCCACTTTGCTTTGCCTTCCAGTTTCTGTAAGCAACACATACAGATACTCCCGTTCATAGTTTGTCCATTGTTCACTTAGCGATGTTTGTACCGGAGGAAGTGTAGCATAAGAAACCAGGGCTTCAAACTTCAGGTGCGAGTTGATCGGGTGATCTTTCATTACAGCGGCAACTTCCAACAATCCACCACGTTCCAATTCAAGGGTTTTGCCCAGTACTTCCGTTGAATTAAACAGCTTCATGGCTGCTGACTCCGTCAAAATGATGCTGTTCGGTTTAGTCAGTGCCTGTTCAAAATTTCCTTGGTTAATTTCATAGGTAAATACTTTTAGAAAATCCGGCTCTACATAATAACCTCGCAACGAAAGTGTTCCTTGTGTGTGTTTTATTTCCTCGCGAAAGTTAGCTTGAATGCGAACCACTTCTTGTACGTCCGGATGTTCTTGTAATTGCTCAGCTAATGCAAGGGGGGCCGTTGCCCAAATGGATTCTTCAATGCCTTCGGTGCGTTCGCTTACAATAGTATAGATCTGATCTCCGTTTGTGTGAAAGTCATCATACGTTCGAACGAAAGTAACTAACGAAATAAGTAACAGGCTTACCGTCATGCCAACGGCCAGGCCAAAGGCATTGAGGATAGAAAAGTATTTGTATTGATACAGATTGCGAACAGCTACTTTCAGGTAGTTATGCAACATATCAAACGAAAAACCAGAAGATGAATAGTGACCGAGCCTGGCATCTCGTTTCCGTTTCTTTATCGCGTAAGAAAACATCAACAAGAAAATTTGTTTCCAATACAAAACGCGAGCACGAAATAATGATTTCGACTTAGTGTTCAAGTAAAACCATTCATCCAGATCACCCAGTAAATCTTCAACTTTTGCCAGGCCGCAATACCATTCAAAAATTTTGCGAGCAAGTTTGGGTGGCTGTGTCATTTTACTGAAAGTTTAACCTTTGAAAGACTCCACAACTCATCGCGCACACTCTTCGCTTCGGCCACAGCCTTTTTACCGGCTTGGGTAATTTCGTAGAAGCGTTTACTGCGGCCTCCACGCTCTTGTGTGGCTCCGCCCAACCACGATTTTAAAAATCCTTTCTCTTCTAACCGGGTAATGGTAGAGTGCAGCGCACCAATACTAATGTTTCGATTGCAGCGGTTTTCCAAATCCTGTTGTATAGAAACGCCATACGCTTCTTCGCCCAAAGCTGCAATGGTGAGCAACACCAGTTCTTCTAATTCACCCAAATAGATTTTCATAAAAATGCCGTTAATGATGCAACTAACGGCAGCAAGTTCTTATTTGTTTCTGTTTTTCAGAAGAAATGTTTAAGAATTCTGTGCCGTACCTTTATTAAAATTCTTTTGGATCTCATTTTACCGGAACCAGACAGCCTCGTATCATACTTGAATTTAGCATGTTATTAACCGAACCGGAGATTATTAAAAAAGCTGCAGCGGGCGATCGCTCAGCCTTTCGGATGTTGGTTGAAACGCACCAGCGATTTGTGTATACCGTAGCGTTTCGGGTACTAAATAATACTAATGATGCAGAAGATGCCACTCAGGAAACGTTTATCAGGCTTTGGAAAAATCTGCCGCGTTACAAAGCTGAGATAAAACTAAGTACCTGGCTTTACCGCATTGTAACCAATATTTGTTTAGACCTGCTGAAGTCGGCACATTATAAAAGAAACCGGATGACTCTCGACATCGTCAAACAGACAAATGAAATACACGCTCGTAGTGCGGACGGGATAATGCAGTTGCACGACCTGACCAAAGCAGTGGAAGAGGCTGCAGCACAACTTCCACACGTACAAAAAATAATTTTTGTGCTGCGCGATTTACAAGGCCTCTCGCCCGAAGAAGTCTCATCTGTTCTGGAAACTTCCGAAAAAAAAATAAAAAGTAATTTATACCACGCCCGCATAGCCATTGGTAAATACCTGAAACAACATTATCAAGTTCAAAACTTAACTGAATTATGAGTTGCGCAGAATATGAAAAATTATTGATACAGTACGGGCAATTAACCGACTCCGAAAAGGAAGATTTACGCACACATGCAACTTCCTGTGCAGCTTGTGCACAAGCGATGGAGTTTATTGAATTGGAGCAACACGTTGTGAAAAAAATTATACCCGCAGAACCTTTGCATGCAGGCGCATTAACTCACAAAATCATGCAGTCATTACCAACACAGAAGGTGGGTTTATCATTTGGTTTTTTAAACACAGCGCGCGTTGGTTTTGCTGCCGGTTCCCTTGCGCTTTTCTTTTGGCTGGGGAGTGAGTTGCTGATTGAAAAAACTTTTAGCAAACCGGAAACGGTTGGGCCTGTACTAAACTCTTCTGCATACATCTCACATCCGCAGCGCGAACCGAAAAAAATAAGATTAACAGAACGCCTAAAAGCAAATGGTTATGAAAGAAAATAAATTTTTGATTGGGGTTTATGGTGCAATTTTAATCACGCTCGCAGCGTGTGAGCACAAGGTATCGATGGAAACCACCGTGCATCCGGATGGGCAGTTGGATAAAACCATTTACCTGGAGGTTGGAAAGCAGCAGAAAAAAATAAAAGAATCATTCATTCACTTTATTGACACCATCCAGTTGAATGAATGGCAAGCATTGGATAGCGCAGAGATTCCGGCTTACCTGAAACCCGGTGAAGACAAAAAGTTTATTGGATATAAAAAACACTTTGCATCTGCCGATGAAGCAAATAAACACCTCGCCACCCAAAACGATACCTTGTTTCGGGTAACGAGCTCGTTCGAAAAAAAATTCCGGTGGTTTTTTACTTACATAGTTTACTCCGATACCTACCATGCCATTAACCGGTTGGATTATCCCACTACAAATTTTTTTACGCCTGAAGATTTTCAGTTTATCAATCGCCTTCCGGCAGAAGGCAAAGCCATAACTCCTGCCGATAGTTTATACCTGAAACAATTGAATGAAAAGATCTCCGATCATTATGGCAGCAGGGCTTTCTTTGAAGCGTACTTTAGTTTGTTGTTGGAACAAGTGAACAAAAGGCTGCCCAATAGCGATCATGGTAAGAAACTCATGGCGGCCAAAGAGCCGCTTTATC
>DPSB01000274.1 GCA_003537495.1 Cytophagales bacterium
TGGGATAATTATTTGTGTTTGAGTTGTAATCTGGTGGGAGGTATTCCCAGTAACCAATCTGGTTGGTTGGGGTAAGTTTTGCAGTTTGATTTTGGCCAAATAAGCCTGCGATTGGTAGGGTAATGCCAAGCCAAAGCACAAGGAGCTTGGCATTAATTCTTGTCTGACTCATGTTAGGTCGGTTATTACGGGGTTATATACAAAAACCAATTAGTAGGTAATTCTGTTGGTTTTGTTCAAATTTACCTTTTTACTAAAATTTTCGCCAGCTAAGCTGGAAATGTTAACGTTCAGGCGTTTTTTTAACAATTTCCGAAAGGTCAAGGTAATAAATTTTTCCACCCAAAATTCCAAACTCCTTCTCATCAACAATATAGAGTTGAGTGTTTGATGTGAACGAAATGCCAGCTTTGTGTGAGTAATTGTTTAGTTCTAGCCGCGTTATCTTACCTGTTGAAAATTTTTCGCCCTTAAAGCCCGAAATTAGCCATATGCTTGAATGGCCCAAAAGTACCAACAACGAACGATCCGGGTTAATGTCGGCACCTGTAACCCAGAAATCCATCATAGCAGGGCCTCCCAAATAAAGGCTGTCTACTAAAACCGCCTTATAATCCCCTGGTTGGTTTGGTAAGCGGTATATTTTTGTAAACCCTGAAAATGGAATTGTTCGGTTTTTTGTAAAAATATAAAGTGAGCTATCTACCGCGATTAGTGCATCAGCATCAAAATTTTTTGAGGCTGGGTGTGGAGGAAAGGAACATTGATCTTCAAAACTGAAACTAATAATTTCAGGTAAAACCATCGGAGTATTCGTTGATTCAGGATTAGGGATTTTTAATATTCGCAGGTCTTTCCTGTCGTTGGTATTATTACCAAATGCCCCTATGTATATGTTACTATGGTTGTCAACTGCTAAATCCTCCCATCCTTTGTTTATGCTATTGATATGAATGCTATTGATAATGTCTCCTGTTGAGTCGATGCAGAATAATACCGGAATACCATCGTCATTATGTGTCCAGAATTTCCCAGGTGAGGTTATGGCCAGCCCCGAAGCTTCGTTTATATGATTAGGTAAATTTCCTGTCTCCTTCAGCGGATGTTGCTCGGGTAGTGGTATTGAACGGATGCGATCTTTAGGTTGTATCCGGTTTTGGCTATAGAGAAGGATACTAAAGGTACAGATAATGCCCAGAAGATAATATTTATTAGGCGAGCGATACATCACTTTTGAATTAAGAGTATTTGCTAGCGGTCTCAGAATATACGCGCTCATAAATCTCCATGGTTTTTTCGGCAACAGTACTCCACCGAAATTTTTCTGCTTGCCCAAGACCTCTCTCAGAAAGTTCTGACATTAAGTTCTGATTTTCTAAAAGCTCTTCAATAGCTTGAGTTAATGCTTGGGTATCGGAAGGGTTGATCAATCTTGCGGCATTACCCGCTATTTCCGGTAGCGATGATGTATTGGAGGTTATAACCGGTACACCGCAGGCCATTGCTTCCAGTACAGGCATGCCAAATCCTTCTGAGAGTGATGGAAACAGGAATAAAGTACTACCCGAATAAAGTAGCGGAAGGTCATTCGATTCAATATATCCTGGTGAGAAGAAATTTTCCTGAATTTGACTTTGGTTAGAGGTTTTCAGATAATGATTTACAAACTCTTTTGAAAGTCCTGGAGTAACCAGGGGAAGAGAATCAGATCCTTTGTTATGGTAATACCGTGCGTATGCCTCAAGTACTCTTTCCGGGTTTTTGCGGTGAGAGTTGTTACCAATAAACAAGATGTACTTTTGAGGGAGCTTGTATTTTTTTAAAAAGATTTCATGTGTTGATTCATCTTTATTTTTTTGAAACCTATTATTGATTCCATTATGAATAACATGAATTTTTTTTTCCGGAATAGCTAAACGCTCAACGATACGTTTTTTTTCATGCTCGGACACGGTAATTACAGCCTTGCTCTTTTTGGTAACGATGGGCACAATAAATCGTCTATAGTAATTTCCGAACCGTTGATATAAAGAATCTGTTGTAGGGATCGGATCCATAAAGATTATATCATGCAGTGTTTGAACAATAGGAACAGGGGAGAAGATGGGCGTTGTGTTCCCGGTACAATGAAGAATGTCTAGTTTTTCATTCTTTGCAGCAAGAGGCAAGCAGAATTGTTCAAAATCAATAAAAACTTTTCCAGCTACAGGTCGCACTTTAAACTCTTCACATCCTTTAAAAAGATTCTGGTTTGTTCCTTTTTTTGTAAGAACAACAATGGAATGTTTTGTTTTGAGTTTATGAAGTTCATGAATAAGTTCTAACGCTGAGGTTTCAATCCCAAAGCGCTCTTTTCTAAAAAGTCGTTGAACCTCAATTCCAATTTTCATCATCAGGCCTTGTTGAAGATTGAAACTTTATCACCACTTTTCAGATGTTGGATATTCCACATAAGAGCTTTCCAGAAGGCTCTTAGGTGCGCTATTTCGCCTTTAATAAAAAACCTTAGTATCTGCTTTGGCACAGATACAAGAATAAAAAAGAATGGCCAAACAAACCTTCTGAATCCCAGAATATTT
>DPSB01000491.1 GCA_003537495.1 Cytophagales bacterium
GATTCAGACCAGGAAGCCAAAAAGTTGGAAGATGCTCAATGTATTCAGGTTGTTGCGCTCCTTGAAGGTATCCAGCCTGTGCTTTGATCGGAACCAGCACAATATTATCTCTTCCGGTTTTATCCACAGTAGTGACTAAAGTCCTGACGGGAGATACAGTCATTTCTGCTGTCTTTTTGCTCTTTGTATGCCCTACAAGACTATCCCAACTTGTTGAGTAGTACTTAACTATCTTATCAATCGACTCCAGAGAAGGGTACATTTGGCCACTTTCAATTTGTGAAACGGCTGAACGGCTTAAATCCACAGGAGCGCCAAATTCCTCCTGAGAAAGCCCTTTTTCCAGCCTTAAGACCTTAATTTGGTTTCCTAAGACACTCTTTGTCAGCATAAATTTATTTGTTTAGTAAAACTTGACAATATTAGTAAGCGTTACTTAACATTGCAAACTGGCTGAGAAAATTATAAAGAGAATGTATATGAAGCGTGAAATCACAAAAACCGAGGAAACCGGAAACAAACCAGAAATTTTCGTCTTGAGACCTTACAATCACAAGCAACTGGCCGATTTCTACGGTGTGTGCTGGCTGACGTTTCAGAGATGGGTGAAAAAAAATGAAGACCAAATCGGAAAGAAGACTGGACACTTTTACAGTATTAACCAAGTACTTATTATCTTCAAGATATTTGGTATGCCTAAAAGATTCAAAGTCTCGTTGTCTGAGGTTGAGGAAATGTTTAAGGCTGCCTAGACGCGGAAAGATATTATCAAACTTGGCTCCGAAACACGAATTGAAGTCTTCTTTTGGTATTAGTTCTCAACCAAAATCAACAATTGCGATCATGAATGAAAAGCACAAAACTTTCATTAGCTATCACCACGCAAATGATGAGTACTATAAAACTGAATTTAAAAGACTTTTCTCGGACCTCCATGACGTAATTATACCTTGGGACGTAGAGATAGGAGACATTGATCCCAATTTGAAAACCGACACTATAAGAAGAAAAATTAGGGATGAGTATCTACGTGACTCTACGGTAACGGTTGTTTTAATTGGGACTCAATCTTGGCAAAGGAAGCACATAGATTGGGAGATAGCATCAAGTATCAGAGACACTCAATCTAATTCAAGATCGGGATTATTGGGAATATTTCTTCCTACTTATCCCTTACCAGAAAATAAATACAATCCTCTTACTATACCTCCGCGGCTTTATAAAAATGTCGAGTGTGGTTTTGCTAAGCTTCACAAATGGAGCAACAATCCTTACGAGTTACAAAATTGGATTCATGAAGCTTTTGAGAGAAGGGTTAAAATAACACCGGATAACTCTTACCCACTCTTTGTTAATAACAGAAATACTAACCAGTGGCAATAAAGAAACGATTATGGAATTTTCAAGTTACCAACAAGATGCAAAGAAAACGATTCAGGATTATATCAAAGGAAGGGAGGCAAACACTTTAGTTCCATTCCTTGGTTTAATTGGTGAGGCAGGTTCAGTTATTACTGAACTCAAAAAGAATTTAAGAGATGGAAATTCTTACACTAACTATAAAAATAAACTCAAGGAGGAGCTTGGTGACGTTTTGTGGTA
This sequence comes from Cytophagales bacterium, assembly GCA_003537495.1. Taxonomy (GTDB): domain Bacteria; phylum Bacteroidota; class Bacteroidia; order Cytophagales; family Cyclobacteriaceae; genus ELB16-189. Next base: position 1,603 of record DPSB01000491.1, read on the forward strand.
CATTTCTACAATTGCTACCCAAAATGAACTTGACTTGGAGGAAATAGCTGCACATAATCTTATTAAAATTAAAGACAGATTTGATTTAGAACACTCTGAAAAATTTATCATTTATGATTCTGACTATCCTGAAGTGGAACAATTTCCAAGAGAATTTGAGGTGCAATTCATTGTGATTAATGAGGATGGTAAAGAGAAGGTGCGAATAATTAATAATTCCACGGGGAAGCAGCTAGGGAATGACATAACAGATAATTCACATCAGGATGATGGGTATAGATTTCATGACATCTTCCATTTTGGTTATGTGGCTTATCTAGGCTGGTCTCCGGTTGTTAGGAAATTAATGGGCATAAAGCGAAAAAGTGATGATGTCACGGATGAGATAGAAGATGGTGCAAGAGCCGCAATCACGGAGGAATTAGTTAGTCTATTTATCTACAGTCATGGTATGGATCATCAGCTTTTTAAATATAGCAATAGCGTTGACACTGAGATATTAAAGACAGTTCAAAAATTAGTGAGCGGTATTGAGGTAAAAAACTGTACACAGAAGCAATGGGAGACCTCAATAATTAATTCATATAAAGTATATGATGAGCTTAGGGTTAATAAAGGAGGACGTGTATTGGTAAGCATTAAAAACAGAAAACTTATTTATTTAGGCAAGAGTTAGTTGACCCAAACTTTTTTAACAACGAATGAGCTTTAAAACACCGTTAGCGATTTATATCCTTTGGCATCCAAACTATATGGATGGCCAACAAATTGGCAATTACTTGTATTCGGTATTATGCAGAAATCCAGATAAGCCGTTAGTAAGATCGTTGGGTATTCCAGTTTATTTCAGAAATAGGAATTTTGGAGAAACGAAGAGCCCGATTGATATTAACTTTGAGGAGTCAACATACACGGCAATAATTTCTTTAATTTCTGATGAATTTGTCAACGACAGATACTATGGTGATTATTTAAATAGGATTTTTGATAAATGTAATGAGGATAAGGATAAAAGAAGGGTTTATCCCGTGGCTGTGTCAAAGCACGCATTTAATGTTTCAGTCAAATTATCGCCAATTAATTTTATCCGAATTGACAAGACAAAGGCTAGTTGTGATCTTCAAATAATTGAGAGCATTAATTCTCAAATAAAAAGCCCTATCCTTCATGAGTTATGTCGTTTACTCATGAATATGCGAAAAGCAAGTGATGAAACTGATTCGTTGACTGTATCCCCACCCGTTAAATTGTTTATAAGTCATTCTAAGCATGATGAATCAAAATTTGACGCCATAAAGTTTAGAGACTTTATAAATTCTCAGACCCAGTTGAAAACTTTTTTTGATGCAACAGATATTGCGTATGGAACCAACTTTGGAGAAGAAATAAAGAGAGCGGTTAGTCAATCTGCATTAGTTGTATTTCAGTCTGATAGTTATGCAGATAGGGAGTGGTGCAGAATTGAAGTCTTAACTGCTAAATCGGAGGGCTGCCCTATAGTAATTGTAAATGCGATACAGAATGGGGAAAAAAGAGTTTTTCCATACTTAGGGAATTCTCCTTCAATTAGATTTAAGGAGAACTTCCTAGAAATCATTGATCTCACCCTAGAGCAGGTTTTGTTTAATAAGCATACAAGTAAGCTCCTCGACTCTTTGACAGATTTGTATAATCTTAAGACGGATAGAATTCTCAGTAATGCGCCTGAGCTTTTTAATTTCATTCAATTAAAGAAGAGTAAATTAGTTAATGGCGAAAGATATGCCTTGGTCATCTATCCGGACCCGCCATTGGGATCTGAAGAAATTGATATTCTAAATCAACTTGATGACAACTTTGTCTTTATTACTCCGATAATGCTACCCTCAATTTCAAAAAGAAATGAGCAAGAAAAGTAACATAACTAATTTAACTGAAGATA
>DPSB01000488.1:0-2021 GCA_003537495.1 Cytophagales bacterium
GGCAAAATCTTTATCAAGTTTTTTCACCACCGAATGATCCTGATTCATTTTATCAGCCCAGGATTTTTTCGGTGGCGATTGTTTAATCTTTCCGGATGCTTTTGCCATAAGTTTAGTTTATTATCAATATAAGCTAAAGATCATAAATTTTGTGGTGCATACTTCAAGGAAACAAGCCCGGTATTATACGCTTTAGTCTCCGTGAGTTTAAGTTGCTTTCTTCCGATAATATCGTGAAATAAAGGTTTGCCCGAACCCAGAATGATGGGATGCACCGAAAGCCAATATTCATCAATCAGATTATGATTGATGAGTTGCGTAGTGAGATCGGCTCCACCAAACAGCCAGATATTTTTACCTTCAACTTGTTTAAGTTGATTCATTACCGTTGGTAAATCTCCTTTCAATACTTCAATACCTGTGGTAGCTGACAGTTTATTTGAAAAAACATACGTACGCGCATGACCCCAAGAATTAGGACCTTCATAGCCCTTCATCATATCATACGTCTTTCTGCCCATTACCAATGCATCAATACCTTTTGAAAATTCGGTTAGTCCATAGTCCTGATCGGTAAAACACCAATCATATTCTCCGTTGGGGCCTTCAATAAAACCATCCAGACTTACGGCCAGTCCTAAAATTACTTTTCTCATAATCTGCCCTTTAATATTTATTCTAACTCCTCACAATCAAAACCATTTTTGGCGAGCGCCTGAATCGCTTCTTGTGCCTTCACCGTTGGCGAAATAATACGCAGAATGCGATCACAATCATCCAATGCAAAATTCCATTTATTAAATCCGGCCAACGTATTTAGCACAGGTGTTAGCTTATGAACGCTCTCTGGCGATTGAACCGATGTTTTAAAAACCAAAACTTCCATAACCAAATAGTATTATGTACAACGATAATAGTGCAATTATAAATCCAGCCAATAAGATGCATAACCGCGTGCGACTCATTGTATTCCCATCTGAATTTCGGTGGTGTTGGCCTCTGGAAAATTAAAGTCCACATTTACATACAACTCGCGGTTGATTCCCACAGGTTGTAGCTTTTGTTCACCTGCAACCTGCATCAACTTTTGATAACTCATGGGAATCTCCAGCCAGTTGCCTTCATGAGTTGCTGTAAGGCATTTAAATTCTTCGGTGCGTTTAAAATGAAACCGGCCATCATAATCAGCCAACACCTCTCCTACCGGCAACGCAATTTCCAAAGTAAAAGGTTTGGCCAAATCGGTAAAGCTGATGTAATGCCAATGAACCGGGCCGGTAATAGTTAGCTTGTTGAGTACCGCTTCCCTGAAAAGTTCGGGGGCCACCCAAAACAAGGTATTCAGTTTATCTACTGTTATTTCGGTGCGATAAAACAAAAAATTGATGGGCTTGATGGTTTTAATAACGGGCGTTGAAGTTTGCATGGCGATTAATTTTTATGCTAATCAACCTTGCACTTATGACAACCCTATGTCACCAGAAAAAAAAAGATTTTGATTTTTTTGAAATTTCTGACAGCAGTATGTCAGGAGAAGGGAAAACTAACACCTTAATCGTAAACTTCTCTCCTGTTTGCAACTTTCCGAATCTCAACAATTCTTATTGCATCTTCGATATAATAGATTATCCGATAATCACCCACTCTGATTCTCCAAAGAGACTCCTTTAACGCTTCTAATTTTTTACAACCTGATGGCCTCGGATTCTCGGATAGCCCATCAATGGCCTTAACTATCCTCTTAACAATCTGAATCGGCAGCTTTGCTAATTCCTTTTCGGCCGATCGCTTAATCCGTATTAAGTACATTAAAGTTTACCCTTGTTCTTAAGCCTTTTCTTTACTTCAGTCCATTCAACGGATGCCTCTTCCCTACGTGCCTCTGCGATAATAGCATCAAATAAATCTTCAATTTGTTCATCGTACCTCTTCAAAGCCTTAATCTCAATTACCACAGCCTTTCTACGGCTTTTAGAGTCTGTTATGTAGCTTATTCCTTTCATAATAATCAAAGATAGCGG
>DPSB01000488.1:2272-3966 GCA_003537495.1 Cytophagales bacterium
GCGGATTTTACATCCTTACGAAATTTGAACATCTATATGCTTATCTTACTTCCGAGGTAATGCCCATGCAGTTCCTCTGCTAATTCAGTCACACGTTCGCGCAGGCTATCGGGCGATTCAATTTGTACACCCTTGCCATACATTAATAACCAGCGGGCAATAAAATCGATATTATCCATTACAAACTCGGCCCGGATGCGATCGCCCAAATCGGTTTGCGTGGTGGTTGAACTTAATGATCGGCCATGCAAAACTTTTTTATCGAAGATGACTACGGCAGGTTCCAGATTTTCATTGGCAGCATATATAGCTTTAAAATATTCTTTAAGTGAAACGGTGTTTCGATCGGCAAACACTTCGCCCGTATTAGTCAGATTCTTAATCCGGTCGGACCGGAAATCGCGATAGCCATTGCGCAGGCGGCACCAGCCAATCAGGTGCCAGGCCAAACTGTAAAAGAAAATACCGGCTGGCTCCACCAACCGTTGCGACACTTCACCGGCCTGGTTTACATAGTCGAGCTTTAATACTTGTTTACGAGCCACGGCCCGCTGAATCTCCGTCATAAAATGATCGGGAAATGCATGATCTGTATTTTGATTGGTACGACCGCGGAAATAAACCTGGATATTGGAATCAAGATTCTCCAATCCATCTTTATCATCATCGCTCAACACCGATTTGATTTTGTAAAGGGCTGAGTTAAATGCTTCGCGCACCGATTTATCAGCAATCTTTTCAACCAATTTACCAGCCAGAATCATGGAGTTGGCTTCGTCTTGCGTAAACATGACCGGAGGTAAATGAAACCCGTCAACTATGAAATAACCTTTGCCGGCTTCTGAACCGATGGGAACACCGGCTTCCATCAAGGCTTTAACATCGCGGTAAACGGTACGTAAGCTCATGCCAAAGCGATCTGCTATTTCTTCGGCTTTCACCACCCGCTTGGTTTGCAGGTGAATGAGAATAGCGGTAAGGCGATCGATGCGGTTCATGAAGTAAATTTAAATGTTATAGATGCAATCGCATGAAACAAAAACGGATTTTGGTGAAGTCCAAAATCCGTTTTATCAGAAAAGGTTGACAACCCTTTACACTTTATCATAAAGGGTTGTCAACCTTGCTTACCAGAAAGTATAATACAATATCGCCAATGCAATCAACACGACAATTGCCCCAAAGGCAAAACCAGGCGAAGTCTTGAACATCTTTACATCAACTTCAAGTGTATTTGTTGGTCGTTTGTGTGCCGGAGTAGCTAAACTAATCAAGATCATTCCTATAACACAAATCAAAAACACAAAGCCCATTCTATCCAAAAATGGAATTTCGATAATGCCTGTTGCCGGGTTTAATGCTGCAAAACCAAAAGGTTGCAGGAATGACACATCTACATAATCAGGCATAATTTTAAATATAACTGAGCATGCAAATCCACCAATGATGGCAAACATAGCTGCAGCAGAAGTAGTACGTTTCCAGAAGAATCCGAAAATAAACATGGCAAAAATACCAGGCGATACAAAGCCAGTGTACTCCTGAATAAATTCAAAACCACCTTTTTTATCAATACCCAGAAATGGTGCGATGATTAAAGCTAAGATCATGGAAACCACTACGGCAATCCGACCAACCCACACCAGATTTTTCTCTGAAGCATTTTTGTTGATGGTGTTCTTATAAATATCCAA
>DPSB01000418.1 GCA_003537495.1 Cytophagales bacterium
TTTGATGATGCATCGCTTGAAAAAGTAGTAAGGCGCGCGGAAGAGCTTGCAAAACTTGCTCCTGAAAATCCAGAGTTTATGGATCCACTCGGGCCACAAACCTATGGCCCCGAAGCAAAGACCTTCATCGAATCAACAGCAAAGATTACTCCCGAGTATCGGGCGCAAGCCGCTGCCGATAGTATTAATCCTGCAACCAAGAAAGATATTACCGCTGCCGGTTATCTGGAAGACAATCGTGGCTTTAATGCGCAGATGAACAGCAAAGGATTGTTCACCTACAACCAGGCAACAGGTGTAAACTTTACCGTTACCATGCGCAGTAATGATGGCACCGGTTCGGGTTGGGTAGCGCGTAACTTTAACGATGTAAGCAAACTCAACACAGCTGAAGCTTCACAGATTGCAATGGAGAAGGCTTTGCAATCGCGTAATGCAAAAGCAATCGAGCCGGGTAAGTACACGGTAATTCTGGAGCCAAATGCAGCTGCCGATTTATTGGGTTTGATGTTAAACTTTAATGCGCGCCAGGCCGATGAAGGTCGCAGCTTCCTTTCTAAAAAAGGTGGTGGCACCAAGTTGGGTGAGAAGCTCGTGGACGAACGCGTAAACATTTATACCGATCCATGGAATGAAGAAGTGCCCACTGCCAATCAGGCTGGTGGTTTGCCACGTAAGCGCATGGATTTAATTAAAGGTGGTGTTGTTTCCAATCTTTTTTATGATCGCTATTGGGCACAACAAAAAGGAGTGGAGCCAACACCATTTCCGGGAAACAGAATTATGGAAGGTGGCAATGCTTCGATAGAAGATATGATCAAAGACACGAAGAAGGGTGTGCTCGTAACACGATTCTGGTACATACGCGCTGTTGATCCGCAAACATTGTTATACACAGGTCTTACCCGCGATGGAACTTTCTACATCGAGAACGGAAAGATTAAACATCCGATTAAAAACTTCCGCTTTAACGAAAGCCCCATCATTATGCTGAACAACCTGGAGACATTAGGTAAGCAAATGCGTGTGTCTGGTGGTGGTGGAGGCGGTGGTGGAGGCAGTGCATTGGTGCCGGCCATGAAAATCCGCGATTTTACATTCAGCAGTTTGTCGGATGCCGTGTAGATTTTAACCACATAGAAACATAGCCACATAGATTTTACTTGCTATGTACTCTATCAGCCTATGTGGTTTTAAAAGGAATCCCAAGACCGCCTTCAAATTGAAGGCGGTTTTTTTGTTTCAAAACCGAACATTCATTTTGAACCGATCATCAAAATACGCTATTTGGGGTAGAACCTTTTGAATAGTTGACTCGTCAATACACCAAACTCACGTAAAACCTTACTCCCTTGAAGCGCAGAGACTTTATTTACCTCACGGGCATGGGTGCGGCAGCATCTATGATTCCCGCCATTCCGGTAATCGGAAATCCCATCGATCCCGCGAAAGCGTTGGAGCGTGTGGATGTAACATTGAAAAAGCGTATGGCCGATGTGGCGCTTAATGCAGCACGAAGCAAAGGCGCTACGTACACCGATGTGCGCATTGGTCGCTACCTCAACCAGTTTGTGGTTACGCGCGAAGACAAAGTGCAGAACATTGTAAACACCGAATCGTATGGGTTGGGTGTGCGCGTAATTGCCAATGGTAGTTGGGGATTTGCTGCAACCGATAAGCTGGATAACGACAGCATCGCGAAAGCAGCAGAACTGGCTGTTGCTATCGCGAAAGAAAACTCGCGCTTGTTAACAGAACCCGTTCGGCTTGCACCACAAAAAGGTTATGGCGAAGTAAGCTGGAAAGCACCTATTCAAAAGAATGCGTTTGAAGTTCCGATGAAAGAAAAAGTTGACTTGTTGCTGGGCGTTAATAGCGCAGCCATGCAAAGCGGAGCCAACTACATTACTTCGTTATTGTTCATGGTAAATGAACAAAAGTATTTTGCTTCAACCGATGGTTCATACATCGATCAGGATATACATCGCATCTGGCCTGCATTCTTCATTACTAAAATAGATGCTGCCACTGGTAAGTTTGAAACCCGTAATTCACTTAGTGCGCCCATGGGCATGGGTTACGAATACTTAGACGTGCGACCGCAAGATAAAATTCAAAGTGTAACAACACTTTACAAGGGCCGCTACGATATGCTGGAAGATGCCAAAGCAGGTGGAGCACAAGCGGGTGAAAAACTAAAAGCAAAATCGGTAGAGGCTGGCAAGTACGATTTGATTCTCGATCCTTCGCACTTGTGGTTAACCATTCACGAATCAACAGGCCACCCAACTGAGCTTGATCGGGTGTTGGGTTACGAAGCCAACTTTGCCGGAACCAGCTTCCTTACATTAGACAAATGGGAATCAAAGAAATTCAACTACGGCAGCAAGATCGTAAACATTGTTGCCGATAAAACACAAGTAGGTTCGTTGGGTGCCGTTGGGTATGATGATGAAGGCGTACAATGCGGCCAATGGGATATTATCAAAGATGGTATTCTGGTTAACTATCAAACCATTCGCGATCAGGCGCACATTCTTGGTTTAAATGCATCGCAAGGTTGTTGTTATGCCGATAATTGGGGAAGTGTACAGTTTCAACGTATGCCGAATGTGTCGTTGCAACCGGGCAAAGATGGCAAGAGCCTCGATGATTTGATTAAGGGTGTAGAGAAAGGAATCTACATTATTGGTGATGGTTCATTCTCTATCGATCAGCAACGCTACAACTTTCAGTTTGGCGGTCAGTTATTTTATGAAATCAAAAACGGAAAGATTGCCGGCATGTTGAAAGATGTGGCCTATCAGGCAAACTCGCAGGAGTTCTGGAATTCGTGTACGGCCATTGCCGATGAACGAGATTATCGTTTGGGTGGAGCATTTGGCGATGGTAAAGGACAACCACCACAAAGCAATGCGGTATCGCACGGCTCATCTACTGCCCGCTTTAATGGAGTAAACGTAATTAACACCGCACGAAACATTTGATAATATGCCCATCATGAGTAAAGACGAAGCCCAGGCTTTATTAAAGAAAGTACTGAGCTATTCAAAAGCAGACGAATGTGAAATAAACCTGACAGGGAACGATAGTGGTAATATTCGCTATGCACGTAATGCCGTAAGCACTAGCGGAAGAATAAGTCAACACCAGTTGGTAGTTTCTTCAGCGTTTGGAAAAAAATTAGGGGTAGCCACCATAAATGAGTTTGATGATGCCTCTTTAAAGAAAGTGGTGGAACGTTCGGAGGAATTGGCGCAGCTTGCACCCGAAAATCCGGAGTACGTTCCTTTTTTAGGGCCGCAAACTTTTGCTGAATCAAAAATGTATGTTCCCGCTACAGCGGCCATTACACCAAAACTAAGATCGGATTTAGTAGAGCAAAGTATAAAAGTTGCAAAAGATGCCGGAGCAGTAGCTGCAGGCTTTCTCGAAGATAACGCAGGGTTCTCAGCTATGATGAATAGCAAAGGCTTGTTTGCGTACAACACTTCAACCAATACCAACTTTTCAGTTACAGTAAGAACAGCTGATGGAACCGGATCGGGTTATGCAACCCGAGGCTATAACGACATTACTAAGTTAGATGCAAAGAAGGCCACACAAATTGCTACCGAGAAAGCAATTAAATCGGTAAAGGCGCGCGCTATTGAACCCGGAAAATACACCGTAATACTTGAGCCTGCCGCAGTGGCAGTTTTGTTGGAAAATATCTTTTTCAGATTGGATGCCCGCCAGGCCGATGAGGGCCGAAGCTTCCTAAGTAAAGCCGGTGGCGGAACGCGTCAAGGCGAGAAAATGGTTGACGAACGCGTAAACATTTATTCCGATCCATTGAATCCAGAACTTCCAACCAGTACCTGGAGTGGTGATGGTCGGCCACAAGAAAAAATTTCGTGGATTGAAAAAGGTGTCATTAAAAATCTTTCGTACGAACGTTATTGGGCCGAGAAAAAGGGCGTGAAGGCTGTACCCGGTCCGGACGCGGCCATAATGGAAGGCGGAACCAAATCGTTGGAAGAATTGATTGCCGGCACTAAAAAAGGTGTGTTGGTAACACGCCTGTGGTACATCCGCGATGTTGATCCGCAAAGTTTATTGCTAACGGGCCTTACCCGCGATGGTACTTTCTATATCGAGAATGGTAAGATTCAATACCCGATTAAAAACTTCCGCTTCAACGAAAGCCCGATTATCATGTTGAATAACCTGGAAGAGATGGGCAAAGTGGAGCGCACAGTAAGCGTTGAATCAAATCAGAATTACTTATTGCCGCCCCTCAAAATCAGAGACTTTACATTCTCCAGTTTGTCGGATGCGGTGTAATCTGTAACCACATAGAGGCATAGATCACATAGTATGTTAGAACCTGTGTGGCCTATGTTTCTATGTGGTTTTTAATTCTGCATCCGATTTCGAAAATCACTCATTTTCTGCTGAAATGCATTCGCACCCGCTCATATAATTATCAGCCCGGAGTAGTTATCTGAGCGTATAAAATCCAAAATTGCAGGTTGCAATACGGCAATGACACCGGCAGGGAATAAGTTTTTCTTTACACGACTTCAATACGAATCGGGCGATTGGGATGTGGATCAGCGCATGCCTGTGAATGTGCTGAACTCACTTATCGAATACACCACCTTAAAGATTGACACAAACGAAAACATAGTATCGCTTGCCAGCGATGAAATTTTTCGATGCCCCTTTTGTTACCTCAGTGGTCATAAGCTGGTAGAGTTCACGACTCAAGAGCGTGAGAATTTTAAGAAGTATATTGATAACGGGGGCTTTGTGTTTGTAGATGATTGTAACCACGATATCGATGGCTTGTTTGCCAAATCGTTTGAGACAGAAATGGAGCGCACGTTTGGTAAAAACGCGTTGAAGAAAATACCCAACAACCATTCTCTCTATTCGGCCTTCTTCCAGTTTGATGGCCCACCAACAACAGCCCAGGAATTAAACGGCTGGGGCGATGACATTGTGCACGATTACCTCAAAGCCATTGAAGTAAACAATCGCATTGGTGTTTTGTACAGCAACAAAGATTATGGGTGCGAATGGGATTACGACTTTCGCAATAAACGATTTTATAAAATTGACAATACACGCTTTAGCGTGAACATTATAATGTACGCATTGACCAGTTAACCATGAACACAGAATTAAGCACAGCCGAAAAATCGGTAGAAGAGATAATTGCCAGTTTGGGCAGATTGAAAAAAGAGATTCACAAAACCATAGTAGGGCAGGAAGAGATTATTGATCAATTGCTGATCACGTTTCTTGCCGGTGGCCACGGTTTGCTGGAAGGTGTGCCCGGTCTTGCCAAAACATTAATGATCCGTTCGCTATCGGAAGCAATTAGTTTAAAGTTTAAACGTATTCAGTTTACGCCCGACTTAATGCCAACGGATATTATCGGAACCGAAATTCTGGAAGAAGATCACGGCACGGGCAAACGCGTTTTCAAATTCAATAAGGGCCCCATCTTTGCCAACATTATTCTGGCCGATGAGATAAATAGAACGTCACCAAAAACTCAATCGGCATTGCTTGAAGCGATGCAGGAGTTTGAAGTTACCTATGGTGGAGTAACGTATCCACTTGATCGGCCTTTCTTCATTCTCGCTACACAAAATCCGATTGAACAAGCCGGAACATTTCCGTTACCGGAAGCACAACTCGATCGCTTTTTGCTATTCATTAAAGTAAGTTATCCCACAGCAGAAGAAGAACGTGCCATCCTTAGCGGAACAACTGGTCGCAAAGGTGCGGCTATTGAAAAAGTAATGGAGGGCAATCAGATTCTGGAAGCGCAAAAAATTGTACGCGATGTACACATCAATGCTGCTTTGATTGGTTGGGTGAGTGAATTGGTGCGGGCTACTCGACCGAAAGAAACAACAGTAAAATATGTGCGCGATTGGGTGCGTTGGGGTGCAGGGCCGCGTGCCGGTCAGGCTATGATTCTTACGGCTAAAGCAAGAGCCTTGCTGCAAGGTAGATTAGCGGTAACACAAGAAGACATTAAACATGTGGCCTATCCCGTATTGCGCCATCGCATACTTGTAAATTTTAAAGCAGAAGCCGAAGGCATTACTTCTGATGAGGTAACGAAACATTTGCTGGAAACCATTACAGCCGAAAAAATTCAATAGTTTATGATTGATGCGCGCGTAAAAGAACTGCTTAATCCTTCCGTGCTTAACACGGTTAGCGGGTTGGAGTTGGTGGCGCGTGTAATTGTGGAGGGCTTTATGAGTGGCAGCAACAAAAGCCAATCAGTAGGATCGGGCCAGGAGTTTAGTCAATATCGCAATTACCAACCGGGCGATGATCTGCGTCAACTGGATTGGAAGATGTTTGCACGATCAGAACGCTATTACATCAAAGAAGCTGAGATTGAAACCAACATCACGGTAAAATTTATGTTGGATGCCAGCCGCTCGATGGCTTATGCCGAAGGTGAACTCAGTAAAATTCAATATGCAAAAGTATTGATGGCCGCTTTGGCTTTTCTGGCTCGCAAGCAAAGCGATACGTTTGGTTTGTTTGCTGTAAACGATCAACAAATAAACACACTGCTGCCGCGATTTGAACAACAACAGTTTATGCGATTCCTGCTGGAGTTGATCAATATTCAAGGCGATGGCAAGTGGGAAAACTCAGGTCGCGAAGAGCAATTGTTCGATCATCATGGCAAGGAAATGATTGTATTCTTTACCGACATGTACGATGTCGAAGGCGATCTGCAGCGTTTTATCTCGCGATTAAAAACTTCGCGCAACGAAGTGGTGATTTTTCATTTGATGGGTAAGCACGAACAGGAACTCGATTATGAAGGCTCGCTTACGTTCGAAGATCTGGAGACAAACGTTCGAACCAAGGTAAACACGGTGCTTCAGAAAAAAGAATATGCAGCGCGTGTAGCCAATTGGATACAAGACACGCGCATGTGGATGTTGGAGAAAGACATCAGCTATCATGTGGTAACCTTACAGCAAGGCGCTGAAAGTGTGTTGCGCGATTTCTTGGTAACCCGTAAGCGATTGGCGCGATGATGACTCAACCCGCATATTTATGGGCATTGCTTGCTTTAACAATTCCGGTTGCTATTCATTTGCTTAGTCGCAAGGAAGGAAGAGTTATTCCAGTAGGCAGTTTGCGCCATCTACAGGAAACGGCCTCGCAACAATTTCGTGGTATTAAGTTGAATGAATTATTCTTATTGGCCCTGCGACTGTGGTTGTTGTTATTGTTTGGTTTATTGCTTGCCGGATTCAATTGGAATACAAATAACCATAAGTGGGTTGTGTACGATCCAGCACTTAACAATCATCCGGAAGCACGCGCATTTGCAGACAGCCTGCAGACAAATGGTTACGAGTGGCATTGGTTTACGAATGGGTTCCCGCAGCAGGATCAAAACCCGGAAGAGGTTCAAAATTATTGGCCGGTAATAAACGAACTACGCACACAGGCTGTTAGCGAGGTAATTGTAGTTTCAGCAAGCCTGTTGAAAAATTTTAATGGATCACTTCAAACTTTGCCAACCTTTATCACGTGGCAAACATTTGAATTGCCGGAACAAACATTTTATGCGTTTGCAGTTAAACAAAGTAATCATAACATAGTAAGACGCGGAACCTCAAACTCAATACAAACCCGGTTTGTAACCGATACAGTAACTACACTACCCGATTCTGTATTCATGCTGGCCCCCGTTCGGGTTGCGATCAATAACGATAACAGCTTTGAATCAGAAGCACAATTGGTGGAAGCTTCCTTAAAGGCGATTCAAACAACTTTACCTCTGGAAATAGTTTCAGCAGAAATAAATGATGCCGATTGGCTAATCTGGCTATCGGGAAAAACTATTCCCGACACACGTTCAAACCTGATTACAATTGATAATACGCCTGGAAAACTTCTTGAACAGATTGCACCCGAAAAATGGGTTATACATGAACTAACTATTGATCGAGCCTTACAGGAAAACTTCACAGTTCAATTGGCTGCGCTACTTACAACCCATGCAAAGAATGAACGGCAAATTGCTTTGAAAGATCAAAGATCCATGCCTGATCTGTTAGCAACCAGCAATCAAGCAACAGTTACGAACAAAGCATCTGCAACTATGAGTTGGCCGCTTTTAATAGTGTTTATCCTTTCGCTTTTGGCGGAACGGATTGTTGCCTTTATCCGCAAACAATGAAGCAGCAACTTCCATATCGCCTGAAGCAGTTGCATACAAGCTACACCGCAATCAAGCTTGTTGAAGTAGCAACGCTTTGTCTGGCGATTGGTTTGTTAACATGGGCCTTGCTTGGGTGGATTAATATAAGCGATGCGACTCGATGGATCACTACAATACTTGTTGCAGTACTGTCCGGAACCACAATGGCATACTTTCAAAGATTGTTTGCATTGGATCCTAACCTCTTGATTCGGATCTTAAATAACAACTATCCTGAGCTGGAAGAAAGTGTGGACTTGCTTATTAGCGATGAAGCGGAACTGAATTTGGTGCAACGCATTCAGCGCAGTCGCATTGAAAAGAAATTCGAACACATTTATCCGCAAATAAAAATTCCAAACAATGTAAAGGCTACATCCAAGGCGGCAGCGGCTTTGGTTTTTGCTTCACTTATGTTGATGGCCTTTGCACCAGATGTTAATCAGGTAGAGCCCGGACCTTTAACACAAGAGATAGAAAGACTCAATACACAGGTTGAAGAAACAAAACTTGAATCAATACTTGTAACCATCACGCCTCCGGCCTACATGGCGCAACCTACTCACACGGCCAACGATTTACACCTGGTTGTGCCCGAAGGAAGTACGGTAAGCTGGAAGATTTCATTTAACAAACCAGCATCTGCCGCTTTGATTTTTTCGGGTCGGGATTCAGTAACACTGGCATCTGATAAGGTAAAAACCCACACGCGCAAAATCACCGAAGCCGGATTTTATCAGATGGTGTGGAAAGACAACGGCAACTGGATTCTTTCGGACTATTATAAAATTGAAATCGTAAAAGATCAACCACCCAAACTTGATATTACCAACCTGGAACAGTTTACAAAGTTTGAGTTTGTACAACCACTTAAGGTTGAGGTAAAGACTTCTTTGCAGGATGACTTTGGATTGGCCGATGCATCGGTGATAGCAACCGTAAGCAAAGGCAGTGGCGAATCGGTAAAATTTCGGGAAGAGAGATTAAAGTTTGATAGCCCCCCGCGCATCAGCGGCAAGCACGTACAAGCAGCGGTTATGCTCGATTTAATAAAGCTGGGATTAGAGCCAGGCGATGAACTTTATTTTTATGTAGAGGCAAATGATATTAAAGTTCCGATTTCAAATTACAGTCGCACGGAAACATTTTTTATAGCCATCCAAGACACAACCCAATACAGTGCGGTTGAAGACGAGGGCCTGGGTGTGGATTTGATGCCAGAATATTTTCGCAGCCAGCGGCAGATTATCATTGATACAGAAAGGCTTTTGAAAGAAAAAAAGAAAATGACCACGCAGCAATTCAAGTTTAACAGCAACGAATTGGGCTACGATCAGAAAGTACTTCGCTTGCGTTACGGCCAATTTATGGGTGAAGAATTTGAAGAGCAGATTGGAGGCGGAGCAATTGCATTGGAAGAAGAACATGATCATGAAACAGCAGAAGAAACTGTAAAGCGATTTGGCCACCAACATGATACAGAGAATGAGCATAATCTGGTAGAACAGAAAAAAGCCGGGGGTAACCATAATCACAACCATAGTCCCAAACAGGAGGAGGATGAAGACGAGGATCCGCTAGCAGCTTTTGCACATCAACACGATGATGGTGAGCAGGCCACTTTTTTTGTTGAGTCGGTTCGGGCTAAGTTAAAAGCGGCACTTACGGTAATGTGGGATGCTGAATTGTACCTACGCTTATACGAACCCGAAAAATCTTTACCCTATCAATATACTGCATTGAAACTGTTGAAAGAGATCAGCAACGACTCGCGCATATATGTACATCGTACAGGTTTTGATCCGCCACCGTTAAAAGAAGAGAAAAGATTGAGTGGCGATCTGACTGAAGTGCGATCGTACACAGGAACTTCCAAACAACCCGATAAACAAGATTATCCGGCCATTCGACAGGCGCAGCAAGTGTTGGAAAAATTGATAGTTGAAAATATAAAGCTTACGGATAAAGATAAGGTTGTGCTTACACAAGCTGGCAATGAATTGGCTGCCGCTGCGCTTGAACAACCAGGAAAGTACCTGGATGGCCTTTCAGTTTTGAAAAAATTGATAGAAGGTAATGTACCCGAGACAGAATGGCAAAGCAGCATAGCTACGCTGCGAAAGATTTTTATGCAGGTTGCGCCACGCGCTCAGGAATCGCCCTCTGAAAAAATACAAGCAGTGCATGTGCTTGATCAGCAATTTTTAAAAAACCTGAATGATTAGTGCCATTCAATTTAATGCTCAGGTTCCAGCAAGTGTGGTAATCACCGTTGCTGTTTTGTTATTCGCAATTTTTAGTTGGCTTGAATGGAAACGGCAGGCCCGGTTTTTTTATGCGCGTTTGATTGCCTTGCTCATTGCAATACTGAGTTTAATGGCATTTGTGTTGCGCCCTGCGTATTCTACTAACTCAGATTCTGCGGGTGTGATCGTGCTTACACCGGGCTACAATAAATTTTCAGCGGATAGTCTTAAAAAGATTTATCAGCATTACCATGTGTTGGCAACTGAACAGTTGGATAACATCAACCAGTTGATCGCACACAAAGATCAGATTCGGTTTGTGTTAGGTGTGGGACTACCAGCATACGTGTTACCCGATTCAGGGTTTAATTTTTTAGCAAGCCCGCTTCCAACAGGAATAACACAGTTGCAGGTACCTGCAAAATTAATTGCCAATCGCAACGCAAGTCTGGGTGGTGTTTGGCATGGTAAGCCGGGTACAATAACGTTGATTGGTCCTGAGGGAAAAATAGATTCTACTTCGGTAAGTGCAGGTTCATTTCAGCTTTCATTTATTCCGCAACAGCCCGGTAAATTTTTATACGAATTGGAGATTGATGGTAAGAAAGAATTACTGCCCTTGGAAATACACGCGCCCAGACCTTTAGATGTATTGATTCTGCAACAATATCCGTCAGCCGAAATTCGGTATTTGAAAAACTTTCTGATTGATCAGGGACACCGCGTGGTAGTTCGTACACAAATTTCAAAGAACAACTTCAGGTTTGAATTTGGTAATCGGGCTCCGGCTACGCTCTCGCGAATTACTGCGGAAGTATTAAATGATTTTGATTTATTGGTATTGGCCAACGAGAGTGCTGTGTTGGATGCTGGGGCTATTCAAGATGCGCTGCGAACCGGATTAGGTGTATTGTGGCTACCATCAGAAAATGAATTGGGAAAACCACCTCTTGGTTTTGAGTTTGTAAAAGTTAATGCTGATACCGCGCTGGTGAATTTCGAAGATCAAACAGTTACACTATCGGCATGGCCTGTTAATGCAAGGAAAGATTTCGCGATCATTAAAAACAAAAACCGCGTGCTGGCCGGCTATAAGCGATTGGGCGCTGGTAAAGTTGGCTATCAATTATTAACAGAAACGTATCCATTGATTGCCAAAGGACAAGCAAAGATTTACAATCACGTATGGACAAACGTAGTGGAAACGCTGTCGCGGATTTCTGCACAAACAACATCCATAAAAATTATAAACACCTTTCCGGTTTACCCGGATGAACCACTCAACATTGAAGTGCTTGCTACTAACCCCGAAGTGTATTTAGACAGCACCCAATTACCGTTGCATGAACATGAGGTAATAGATAATTTGTGGAGTACTACTGCGTGGGCCAAAGAAAAAGGGTGGCATCAACTACTGTCGGCAACCGATTCAGTGACAACTAATTTTTTTATTCCTGATTTTAATTCGTGGGTTGCGTTGCGGGCAGCAAACCTACAAAAGGCTACCAAAGAAAAAGCGGGAGGTTCATTAAAGTTTGAGGCGGATAAACTCAGCTACAAAACTGTTTCTCCAATCTTGTTTTTTGTGCTGTTTGTTTTGGCGATTGGATTTTTGTGGTTAGCGCCTAAGTTGTAGGTGGATTTAAAATTCTTTCTAAGTTTTTTGGATCTTGACGGCTGTCCCAAATAGTAAGTAAAATAATTTTGGTCTCGGTCTCCCTCGTAAATCAAAAAGTAATCTCTTACAATTTTGATTCTCGCTTTAGCATCGTCTGTTCGTTTTCCGATTTGAGGAAATTTACTAACAAGTTTTAAGGCTTCTTTAAATTTCTCATTAAGTTTTATACTGTAAGCAGTTGACTTATTATGATTGTTCCAATAAAACAAGATCTGCTTTCTATCTTGCTGGGCGCGAATAGACCAGATTACTTGTTTAGCCATTCATCAATTTCCTTGTCAGCTTCTTCTGTTGACATAAACTGGCCGTTCTTAATTTGTTCTCTTGCTTCCCGAATAGCCTGCGTTTGTTGTTCATTCAGTTTATATACTTCGATATTTTCTGACTCAATTCCCAGCAAACGAAATACCTCTTCAAGAATACGTTCGTCTTCCGTTGTTTGAATCCTATCAATCAATTTACTTTTTAGTTCCAAAGCCGACATAAGAAGTTAATTTAGATTGAAGATAACAGATTTTTTATACTTCAACCAATTAGGCACATTTCAAATTGTTGCACCAAAACATTCGCCCCCTACGGGGTCGTTTCTTCTTAATTATAACATTCTACCAATATCCGACTCCTAACGGAGTCTTAATTCACCTCGGAATGCCGATAAGGATTTAATTTAAGGAGAACCCCAAAGTCGAACCGATCACATGGCATCTAATGTTGAAGTACTCTACTCCTAACGGAGTCTTATTTCACCTCGGAATCCCGATAAGGATTTAATTTAGGAAGAACCCCAAAGTTGAACCGATTACATTGGCATCTAATGTTGAAGTACTCTACTCCTAACGGAGTCTTAATTCACCTCGGAATCCCGATAAGGATTTAATTTAGGAAGAACCCCAAAGTTGAACCGATTA
>DPSB01000647.1:0-3077 GCA_003537495.1 Cytophagales bacterium
TTTTTTAGAAATGACGCGAAAAAATTGTGATGAAGAAAGACATTGAAATACCTGAAGTAAAAAATGTAACGCTGGCCGTTACACGCGAAAAGAACATACTGAATCAGAGTGAATGGAAAGTTTACCTGATTAATAAGAATTCGTTTCCTATAGAAAATACATTGGTTGCCAGCAGTGGCTATGGTGAAAAGGAAGGTGAAACGCAACGCACGTCAACCTTGCGCCATTTTCTGGAAACCGTTCCGGCCAACGAAGCCGTACTGGTAGAACCATTGGATGAAAAACTTTTTCATCTCAACAATGAATACTGGGTGAGTTACTATATCGGCACACAGATTTACGACCGCAGGTTTGTTTTTGTGCCCGATTCCATATGCGAAGCTAATCTTACGTTTATTAAGGAGTTAGAGAAGGAAGGCGTACTGCATTCATGAGCAGAAAATTTTACACGTCATTCAAGTAGCCCAACTCTACTAATTGTGCTTCCGATTGGATGGGATACGTTTTTCCGTTAGCAAGCACGTATAACCTATCCGCAATTGCCCTTACTTGCCTATGTAGGTGATCTGAAACAATAATTCCCTTGCGGGATTTCTCTGCACAAATTATTTCCGACAATCGCTCGGCATGTACTGGCATTATACCTGAAAATGGTTCGTCTAAAAAGCAAAAGGGATGATCCGAAAAAAGAATCAGCAAGGTTTCAAAAATTCTACGTTGCCCACCCGATACCTCATTTGGCTTCTGCTTCAGAAAGTCCATCAACTCTGGAAAAATTTTTTCGATTCGTTCTGCTTTTACGCCAAATAGATTTAAGGCTGTTGTAAACGTTATGGAATCAGGAAGTAAATCGTGTTGGGGTAAATAGGCAATTCTTTTTTTACGCATGTAATCACCAGTCAGGTATTGCCCGTCAATTCTTACCGATTTGCTTTGCGCTGCCATACTACCAAATACAATGCGCATCAGGCAAGATTTACCCGAACCATTTCTGCCCAGCAATCCCACTACCTCGCCAGTACTGCATGCCATGTGTACAGCAGATAATACCCGGTGCATTTCAAATTCAAGCATGATACTGTCGAACTCTAGTTTCATAAACATGTGGCTACACCTCCCAGCACAAGTATGGCTATAAGCCAGTCTATCAAGATCATCGCCATCAGAATATTTTTTAACGAAATCCCAAGGTTATGATAAAAACAAAATGCCGATGAACGAAACACGTAAACAAATCCAATCAACAATAGGGAAGTGATAATCTTTGTCCAGAACAACCAAACCAGAAACAGCGCTGAGCCCGATTGCCAAAGAAAAGCAGCGCAAGTAAGAGTGATCAGAATAGCTGGAATAGCGATTAAGCGAAAAGAATAAAGCGCTACCCTGATAATGTGCATACCGCAAAAAGGCAACTATTGTACCATGTTTATCAGGTTGCTTATCGTTAATTTTAGCAAACAATTATGCCAAGTATGCATGCCGATTTAAAAGATGTTTTGTTTCTCGATATTGAAACTGTTAGGGTGGTTGATCAGTATGCCAACCTGAACGAGCGACTAAAAACCCAATGGGCGCGTAAAGCAAATTTCTTTAAGCGCGAAGAAGGCCAAACCGATGCCGATTTATTTCAGGATAGAGCAGGCATTTATGCTGAGTTTGGAAAAATTATTGTGATTGGCATTGGCAAATACACCGAGCAGAATGGCATACTAGGTTTACGCATGCGTTACTTTGCCGATCATGACGAAAAGAAATTGCTTTCAGAGTTTAGTGATACGTTAGAGAAGTTGGGCCCGGCAACAAAGTTGTGCGCCCATAATGGTAAAGAGTTTGACTTTCCATATATCTGCCGCAGAGCGCTAGTAAACGGTTTGCCTATTCCCGGTGTTTTAAATGTGTCGGGTAAAAAGCCCTGGGAAGTTAATCACCTCGACACCATGGAAATGTGGAAGTTTGGTGACTACAAACATTATACCTCACTCGATTTGCTTGCTGCGATTTTTGAAGTGCCTACCAGCAAAGGTGTAATGGATGGTTCTATGGTAAGCGAAGTTTATCACCAGCATGGCGACTTGAATAAAATTGCCGAATACTGTGTGGGCGATGTTGTGGCCGTAGCCCAGTTGTATTTAAGAATGAAGGGGCTGCCGATTATAGACCAACAGAATATTCTGTATGTATAATTGAAAATGCCCTTTCAAATTTCCTGTATTTTGTGATAAAATTATTTATGAGAGCCTACCTGCTGCTGTTGTATATCTTGCTTTACCAGTTTAGCTCTGCGGCAGAGAATCCGGTTGCGTCAAAAGGCGAACTTGATTTAACCAACTGGAACCCGAAACAACTACCTACCATTTCCCTTGCAGGCGAGTGGCGATTTTATTGGCAGGAGTTGCTATCGGTTAGTCAATTGAATTCCAGAGCATATTCATTGGCTCAGCTAACAATTCCCTGGAATGAGCAGGAGATTGATGGTAAAGTGCTTTCAAAAAATGGCTATGCTACCTATGCATTACAAATAAAACTTCCACCATCTATAAACGAAGTGGCCTTTGCCGTGCCCGCTGTTTTTAACAGCTATGCGTTTTGGGTTGACGATAAATTAATCTGCAGCAGTGGCCAGGTTGGCAAGAGCGAGGCCGAGACCACCCCAAGATGGCAACCCCAAACGGTACGGGTAAAGGTAACCTCACCAAGTGTGGTAGTGTTATTTCAAATTGCAAACTTTCAAAACACACGTGGCGGTTGTGCCGAGGTAATGCGAATAGGTGACGCTGAGTATTTATCGTGGCTCTCAGATGTCTATCACACAACAGGAAAGACGTTAGTGGCTTTTTGTGCACTGCTTTTTATTGGCGGAATAGCCGTTTATTATTTAGCCGAAGCTAAAGGGTATTTACATCTTGCTTTTTTATGTTTTGCTTATATGCTTCGTTTTTTGTTTTCTGATTTATATCTCGCTACCGACTTTGAAATAGATTTGCCCTGGATAGCAGCGGCAAAAATAGAGTATGCCACAGTCCCTTTAATTGTATTTACAGCAGCCACCTTTATCTCGGGTATTTATCCAAAAGTTC
>DPSB01000647.1:3302-5808 GCA_003537495.1 Cytophagales bacterium
AAAAGAATTTAAACGAGCGGCCCGCATATTTTTTCAGGTCAGTAGTGCAATTGCTTTATTAAGTATTGTGTTGATCCCATCCGAAGGACTAACCCCGATATTACTTTTATTGCAGGTACTCGGACTTTCGCTTGCGGTTTATTGCTCTATCAGTATTCTTAGGGCAGTGGTAATTAATCGCTCAGGCGCGTGGGTAACGGCATTAAGTATGGTCATGTTCATTGTTGTCGCTTCATATAATGTGTATGCATTTATAATGGTGCTTGATCTTAATCGTGCGTTTATACACATTGGCTATGCCAGCGCCATAAGCCTTGCGGCATTCTCACTTATGTACCGTACGCCACTCAGGCTAAAACAAGAAGACAGCGAGATGCTGCGATATGAAGATTTGTATGGGAAGGAGTGAGCTCTATTTCTTAGCGGAATCTTCGCGTGAGAAAATCTAAAGAGGTATGATATGTTTATAAGGTTTTCGTGTGTACTGAATCGCGTAGAAGGCTTCCGCTTTTGTTTGCACTTGGTGTCGGAAATTCGTTTCCCTTTTCAATCGCCTTGTGTAGGCGACACCTACCCGAATTAAACTATCTATGCTACAAACAGGACACTCCTACGGAGTGCTTGCTTGGCCAATGCTCCAGCGGAGCATCCTTTTGTAGAATTAAATTACAAGAATAGAAGCGTGTCGACTGCGGGTGTAGTATGAAATGCGAGAGATTCAGCGACACGATTTTTCTTCAAGGATCGCCATTACGTAGTTTAACTAATTTATTCTATCATTAAATAAATCATTGACTTCTTGATTTAGTGGTTCACCCAGTTTTAATACCCGATGAGGTTGATCAATTCCCACCGCTTCTCGCTCAAACTCCCCCACATCAGCTGTATTAAACTTAAACAAATCATAGTGATGCGGAATCACCAATCGGGTACCAATTTCTTTGCCGAGTAAAGCCGCTTCTTTACAATTCAGGTTTCCGGCTACACCGCGGCTGGGGTCGTTACCATTGATGGGCAGGAAAGCTACATCGACTTGAAATGGTTTTAAAATCTTCACCATATCATTATACCACAATGTATCGCCACTGTGGTAAACCGTAAACTTTCCGAACTGCACTACAAAACCCATAAACTTGCAGCGGCCTTGTGCATCGCGCTCTATCTCATTGTGTGCTGCGGGTACACCATGAAAAATAAAGTCATTCACGGTTTTTACTTCACCATCGTTCATGCCAATCGGAAAATCCGGATCGCACTTTACGCGATCAACCACAAAGCTTCTGTTCGCTTCAGGAATTACAAATTGAATATCAGGATTAGCCTGAAACAACGGGATTAATGTTTCCGCATCCAGATGATCGGTATGATTATGACTGGATGTAACCACATCAATACAATCCAGCAACTGCGGCTCAATCACCAACTCGCTGATGCGCTCGTGGGGTTTATTCGTATTTGCATATTTTTTGGTTAGCGAATCCGACAAGTACGGATCGAACAACAAACACTTTTTATTCCACTGAATTAAAAACCCACTTTGTCCCAACCACCAAATATCAAACGAATCAGCACTACCCGCGCTTTTTGCATTGCGGATTTCTGCTGCGAGAGCGGGGCCGGAGTTGCGGGGTTTGATCATACGCTGATGTTTCCAGTTGCCGGTTCCCAGTTACCGGGAACAGGAAACCGGTAACTATTTTAAATTCTCTCTAACCTTCTTCGCCCCCTTCACCATGTTCACCAACTTCTGTCGCGAGGCCCAACGTGCGGTTTGACTCAGTCCACAATCGGGAGCCACGGCTAATTTTTCGGCAGGTACGTATTGCAAACATTTTTTAATGCGCTGCACCACATCATCTTCTGTTTCGATGTAATAGTTCTTCACATCAATGATGCCCACCGCTACATCCATCTTCTCGGCAAAGGTTGCCAGCAATTCTATTTCAGCAAACTCGCGGTTTGCCATTTCAATATGTACTTCATTCACCGTGAGGTTTAGAAAATCGGGTAGCATTGGCTTAAGACTTCTATACCCAACCGGGCGACCTTTAAAATTTCCAAAACATAAGTGTGTAGATAAGCGACACTTGCCTACCACTCCGGCAACCGTTCTGTTAAAAATATCTACAAAGCGTTTGGTGTCTTCCTTGTAAGCATAACAACTCATGGAAGGTTCATCTACCGTAATCTCGGTGCAACCAGCTGCAACCAAATCTTCCAGTTCTTTTTTAATGAAAGGAAGTAATGCCTCGGTAATGGCAAAACGATCCTTGTATTTTTCATTCGGTAATAATCTGCCGCTTAGTGTGTAGGGGCCAGGTACACTGGTTTTTAACACCGGACCTTTAGGCGCAAGTTTTTGTAAGCGTTTAAATTCTTTTACAGCACCCAACCCATTCGGAGCGGTGAGTGTATCTATAATAGAATTTTTTCCGCGTTGGTCGTGCGCAGGCGGACCGAACTTGCGCAACTCATCGGTGTTTTCTTTTATGCCTTTAATGAATCC
>DPSB01000332.1 GCA_003537495.1 Cytophagales bacterium
TAATAATCAGCAGAGTCCACCTGATATTCAGGATTACCGGCTGCCAAAAACCATTGGGTAAGAACCACCTGGCTTTCCAGATCAGTTGAATCTTTTCGAATAGATTTTTTTAATCCGCGGTAAGCGCTTTCCCACTTACCAGCCTGCAACCGGTTTTGCGCAATGCGTGCCTGGTTTAACTGCGCGAATGAAGAAAATGTATTGAATAACAAGCCCGCCATAACCAACCACAAATTCAATCTATACTTCATGTTGCAAAGTTAGCAGAGATGGAATAGCGGGGGTAAACCGTTTATCGCGTTATTAACTTTCTAATCGGTTATTGTTTAAGCGGATCTTTCACAAACTCATCTTCCTTGTAGGATGGAATTTCAGCCCGCACAATCTCAACCTCGCCAACCAACATAGCTTGCGGAACGATGTATGATGTAAAACCGCCCTCAGCCCCATACCCTGGCAAATTATAGGCTGCATCTTCGGCTGTAGCCAACACCTTTCTCAGGTTGCGAAAATTAAGTTGACTGAAACGTGCCTGCCGCTGAAACTCTTCAGCGCCTGTTTCCAGGTTTACTTTATACACGTTAAACATCCCGATGCGGCCAAAGTTTTCGTTACGAATTATAAGCGCATAGTCAAGGCCTTCTTCCTTCGCTTGCGCGATTAATTTATCTTTCAACTGTTTCAGATTGGCTTGTTCATTTATCGCAACCTGAATAACACCGGGACCATCGCGATGACCATTGGCTGTTTGTGTGGTGGAAGTAAGACTTCTGTCGTTGAGCAAATCTTTTAGAATTCCCTTATCAATAAGTGTTAATTCGATGGGTGGCACCACACCTTCTGAGTCGGCCTCGAAAGCGCCCAACAATTTTACGCCTTTGTGCGATTTGGTATGAGCCACCGCCTTTACTATTAATGAAGTGGCGGCAATACTTTTTCCAATCTTCGATTCCATGGAATTACGGGTATCATTTCTGAATCCCGTAAGACTCGGAATATTGTTATCATACAATAACCGTTCGCGACCCATAAATAAAACGCTTGACATAAAATCGGCCACAGAACTACCTTCCAACAAAACAGGGCCGGTATAGTCATCATCAAACTTCTCAGTCTGCTTTCGCGCTTCCAGCTTTTTAAGTCGCGCTTCAATATCAGTTTCAAGTTGTGCCACCGTAGGTAATTCATTAGGGTTCGAAGCAGCCCACACGGCCTGATCAAAAACGAGTTCACCTTCTTCATCGCGACCGACAATTGCTAATTGAAGCATCACGCGTTCAACCGGTAACTTCAACGAAGTGCCTTCACTGCTCTCAAAATAATCGTACCCACGAATGTAATTGAGCGAGAGATTAGAAGCCGGATAGGCAGATTTCACAAATCTTTGCGTGAGTTGACGCAGATTAGCTTCCCATTGTTTTTTATCGAAAGTGGTAAAAGCGTAATCGTTTTGAATTTTTATGGCTGGTAGTTTTGCAAATACACGATGCGGAATTTCTTCCAGTGGTTTCTTCTGCTCTTTCCACGTTTCTACATTCTTGGCATGTTGGCGAGCTGCATTTTTATATACGTTGTCAATCGACACCCACAGCGCTCTGCGAACACCAAGGTAATCGTCATCCAATGGCACTTGTATATCATTCATTTCAGGCGATGAGAACAAGTTATTATCGAGGCTTTCGTCATTTAATTCGTACGTGCCTACCAGCACCCGATTTCCTTTTGTCCTGCTTTTTATTTCGTTTGAGTTTACCACACCCCCTAACACAGCTGAGATGGAATACATGGTAACATCGTTAATCGAACAACTTACGTAACAAGGTTTTTGCAAGGTATCCAATTGTAACTCTTTCATGCTGCGATCAATCTCGTCTTGCATGGCCTTTTGAAGTACATTCGGTTGTGCAAAACCGATTTGTACCAGTACAATAAATCCTATAAAAGAGAAGAGATGCTTCTTCATATCAATACTCGTTAGTTGTTGGTGTCTTTAACACGGTGGTCTCAATATCTGCCTGCGGTTTCTTTTGCGTTTCGATTCTGCGAACAAATAAGGAAGGCGAGATAGCCGTAACCGGCACGCTGCCTGATTCTGCACCACAAAAGCCTGTAAAAATTGCTGACTGTTTATCGGCTGCGGTTATTTCGGCAAACATAGCCAGTGGAGTTCCGATTAGATCAACACCGCGCACCAATTCATCGGGCCGACCATCGGCATATACCCGATATACTTCGGTAGGAAAAATATTAAAGGCATTAGGATTAAAGCGATCGGTAGTCGTAAAGCCGCCCACCACATCTTTAAAATAATAGCCGTAAGCGCGGCCTTGTTTTTTTGCTTCCTGAATCAACATCTTTCTTAAATCCTGAAATGCGACTGACTTGGAAGCTTCTACAATCAGGTTTGACTGTCGCGATACCGGATCGCTACTGGCATCGGCCCGACCATGACCATTTGATACTTTAACGGATTCAAGTGGTGTGCGCGACATCAGAAAGGTTTTCAGAATTCCATTATCTACCACCACAACACGCTGGCCTTTCACCCCCTCATCATCGTAGCGATAAAACCCATTTAATGGTTTGCCTTGAAATTCTTTTAAGGTTGGATCAAAAATCACACTCAGGTTTTTATTTAAAACCGGTTGCCCTATTTTTTCCTTGAAGGTTTGGCTGTCCATATC
>DPSB01000048.1 GCA_003537495.1 Cytophagales bacterium
ACTTTTTAGGCTTGTGATTTGGTAGTGGTTAATTATCAGAAGGGCGCATCATCATCACCACCCGGTGGTCCGGATGTAGATGGATTATCGCGGAAGGTATTCAAGCGGCTCTCACGTGTAATATTACTCATAGGGGTCAGGCCCTCAGGCGAATCATAATCGGCAAACTTGGTGTACTTGCCTATAAATTTCAGCTTCACGTTTTCGAGCGAACCATTGCGGTGCTTGGCAATAACTACTTCGGCCATCCCCTGCGTGGGCATGCCTTCTTCATCAACTGTAATTTTATAATATTCAGGACGATACAAGAACATAACAATATCAGCATCTTGTTCAATAGAACCCGATTCACGTAAGTCGCTTAGTTGTGGTCGCTTATCGCCACCGCGGGTTTCCACTCCACGACTCAACTGTGAAAGTGCAATTACGGGCACCGATAATTCTTTGGCGATACCTTTTAGTGCGCGTGAGATTGAGGCAATTTCCTGTTCGCGATTACCACTGCCGGCCTCACCTTTCATTAATTGCAGGTAATCCACCACAATCATTTGAATGTTGTGTTCGGCTTTAAGCCTGCGGCATTTGGCGCGAAGTTCAAGGATAGAAAGTGCAGGAGTATCGTCAATAAAAATGGGCGCACTGGAAAGACGCGTGGTCTTGTGCACCATTTGTTGCCACTCGAAATCGGCCAGGTTTCCTTTCTTAATTTTTTCTGAGTCCAGTTCTGCTTCTGCTGATATCAAACGATTCACCAATTGTAGTGAAGCCATCTCCAACGAGAAGATTGCTACGGGAATATTAAAATCAACTGCCGCATTTCGTAGTGCCGAAACAATAAAGGCAGTTTTACCCATACCAGGTCGGGCAGCGATAATAACCAGATCAGACTTCTGCCAACCAGATGTAACTCTATCTAATCTTGAAAAGCCGCTCGGTATTCCCGTAAGGCCATCTTTATGATTGCGTTTCTCCTGAAGTTCTTTCGTAGCCTGAAACATAAGCGACTTCATAGAGTCGTAGTTCTTGCGCAGGTTAGAATCAGAAATCTGAAAAATGTTTTGTTCTGTTTTATCGAGCAGTTCAAATACATCGGTGGTATCTTCATACGCATCGTGATGGATCTGAGAGGCAATCTGAATCAGATCGCGTTTAATAGCCATCTCGATAATGATACGCGCGTGGTATTCGATGTTGGCAGCAGAACTTACTTTACTGGTGAGTTCAGCAATGTAATAAGCACCGCCTACCAATTCCAGTTTACCCGACTTTCGCAATTGAGCCACCACCGTGCGCATATCAACCGGTTCCGAATTTTTGAACAAGTCGATGATGGCGGTATAAATCTCTTTGTGTTGTTCGGTGTAAAAATGTTCGGATCTTAGAAATTCAACAACAGCAGTAAGCGCATTCTTTTCGAGCATGAGTGCTCCCAGAATAGCTTCTTCCAGATCAAGCGCCTGAGGCGGAAGCTTACCCAAACTGTCAGCGATATCGCGCACTAACAGTTTAGACTTTCCGGCTCCGCTCATTGCAGAACTTAACCTCACGGGCGTTGATCGTTGCTCCATACTTCGTGGTTGTTGTACGTAGTTTCTTTAAGGGCAACAAACGTACCGCTTAGCTTACTTCTACCCTCAACAAGTTATCTACATTCAAACATGTGAATTTGTGTATAAATTCAGATCATGTTCGGAATAAAATTTTCAACTGTACGAACTAACATTTTAACAGACAGACATTTTGATATATCTTTACCTGCTTAACTACTTATACCTTGGCGGACAGCATCTACCAGCAAAGCATTGATAAACAAAGGATAATCATTACCGGAGCGCAACGTGGTTTAATAGCCAGCCTGGCGCGGCACATACTTGCTGCCAATAACCGGAAGTTTGATTGGTACTCAGCCGGCCAACCGGCACAAACTGGCGATGCGCCTATAATTCTTATTGAAGCCGAGGATCAACTTCTTGATTATCATCCTCATATTTTAATTCTATCGGACGTAGCCAGCAGTCAATTACCCGAACTGGAAAAAGTTGCAAACGCTTTGTCTAAAGGTGGCGTTATTATTTATCCGGAAGACAATCGCGAATTAAAAGCATTAGCCACGCGTGAGCGTACTGATATACAGGCCATTCCATACAATACCTACAAACATGAACTAAAAAATGGGGCTACCATATTAATTACCAGCACCAACGAGAAATTTCCCATCGCACTAAAAACAGCAATGGAACTAAAATGCATTAGTGCTACCCGCGAAGTGTTGAAGAAGATTGGCATTAGCAGTGGACAATTTTACAGAGCAGTAAGTACTTTCCAGCCTTAACATGAAGTTGAATCTCAAAAAGCCCTTGTGTGTTTTCGATCTGGAAACAACGGGCGTTAATATTTCGCAAGATCGTATTATTGAAATCGCGGTAATAAAAGTAATGCCCTCGGGTGAAGTGATTGAAAAACGGAATCTGGTTAATCCAACCATTCCTATCCTACCGGAATCTACAGCCATACACGGCATCAGCAATGACGATGTAAAAGACAAACCTACTTTTAAAGAACTGGCTAAAGATTATGCAAAGTTTTTTGAAGGTCCCGATCTGGCCGGGTTCAACGTGCTGAAGTTTGATGTGCCTATGTTGGTAGAAGAATTTTTACGGGCCGATGTAGAATTTGACTATTCGCGCAAACGTATTGTTGACGCTCAAAAGATTTATCACCTGATGGAAAAACGAAATCTATCAGCCGCTTTAAAATTCTATTGCAATAAAGAACTTACCGATGCACACTCGGCTGCTGCGGATACTCAGGCAACGTTAGATGTTTTGCTGGCACAGGTAGAACGGTATGAAAACCAAACCGTTACAGATGGACTTGGTAAACCGATCGGCATGATTCAAAATGATATGGAAGTGCTGCACCAACTAACCGCAACCGATATGGTTGACCTTGCCGGGCGTATGATTAAGAATGATAAAGGCGAAGCCATCTTCAACTTTGGCAAACACAAAGGCAAAGGGGTAGCCCAGGTATTGAAAGATGAACCCTCTTTCTACGATTGGATGATGAATGGTGATTTTGCATTGGATACTAAACGCAGGCTAACGGAGATTAAGTTGAGTTTATTGAAACGGTGATCAGTATCTCAAAGGTTCCTGCTTAACGTGTCTGATTCTTAAGATTCTGATTTCTGAACCATTGTACACGTAAGCAACTCGATACGAGTATTTCTCAAAAGCTCTGTAATTGCCAGTATTATTTGTTTTAAACTTATCCGGTGGATAACGTTCTGGATAATCAGCTAAACTCTTTGTAATTGCAAGTATTTCCTGTTTGACCTTCTCTGCATTAACTGGCGAATCCTTTCGGATGTAATCATAAATTTTCTGAAAAGCTATAAAGGCAGGCTTGTCCCATTTAACAAGTAATGCATTATCAGCCATTACCAGTCTTTAGTCATTTTTTCAACTTCTTCCTGTGTAAAGTAGAGGCCATCAGAAATTCTT
>DPSB01000412.1 GCA_003537495.1 Cytophagales bacterium
CACATGATTGGCGATATGCACCAACCGTTGCATGTGGGCAAGCCGGGCGATCGCGGTGGAAATGATGTAAAAGTAAAATGGTTTAGAAACGATTCGAACCTGCATCGGGTGTGGGATAGCGAAATGATTGATGATACCAAACTAAGCTACACCGAACTTGCTGATGCTTTAGGCAAACCCGGAAAAGATAAACTTGCTAAATGGCAGCAAGGCACTGTGCGCGATTGGGCGTTAGAATCAGTTAGCTATCGGCCGCAGGTTTATGATATTGGTAACGGTTCGTTAAGCTATTCCTACTCCTATAAATATTTACCTATTGCAAAAGAACGCTTGCTGCAAGCTGGTATTCGCTTGGCTGCGTTGTTGAATACTATTTACGGATGATCTTAATTGACAGTTGACAACGGGCAATCGGCAATCAATACACTTGTCAACTGTTCTTTGTCAATTGACAATTATCAATTTCTAATGTACTTTTTGTACCACGATTGAAAGACCAGCAATGCCCAAATCCGTGCATGTATATCTTGCGGATTGGAAGAGTTCAATTGTGCTTTCAGTTTTTGAATTTCGGTATAGTTAAATATTCCTTGTTCCGAAATCATTTTTTCTGAAAGTAAATCATCCAGCATAGGCTGAAGCTCTTTACGCAACCAGTTTAGCATCGGCACTTCAAAACCTTTTTTTGGTCGGTTATAAAGTTCGGGAGGCAATTCATTTCTGAAAGCATCTTGTAAGATTCGCTTGCGCATAAATCGGTTGATTTTATAATCATCGGGTAAACTGAAAATAAAATCCACAACCCGGTAATCCAGAAACGGAACACGCACTTCCAGGCTGTTGGCCATGCTCATACTATCCACTTTGGCAAGCATATCGCCCGGCAAAACCAGCTGCATATCAGTAAGCAAAATTTCGCGCATCTTTTCGGGTGTTGAAATATGGCGCAGATAATTGTTCTTACGGGAATCAAACTCCTGTTGATTTAATTTTTGCTGCACGGTTTCACTCAATAATGAATGCTGTGTATCGGTAGTAAATCCGGCCCATTGCCAATAGCGCTGCTTGCTACTCAATTTCATTCCTTCTGCAAAGCGATTGAGTTGCCTTGCCAGATTACCGATTTTACCACTACGCGATTGGGGTAATTTTTTCCAGAGCGGAGCAAGACTACCAATCAGATTTTCTTTCCAGCTTTTGTTTATAATTCGATTGAAGGCTGCGTGTTTATTATAACCACCCAACAACTCATCGGCACCATCGCCCGAAAGGGCCACTGTGGCATGCTTGCGGGTTTCTTTACTTAAAATAAAAACGTTAAGCGCTGATGAATCTGCAAACGGTTCATCAATATAATTCAACACCTGATCCACATGATCTAATAAATCTTTATGTGTGAGCGAAAAAACAGTGTGATCAGTTTTAAGATGTTTGGCAACCGCATTCGCATAAACAGTCTCATCAAAAAATTTATCATCGCGAAACCCAATGGAAAATGTATGCAGGTCAGGTTTATGTTTTACGGCCAATGCCGCAATAACAGACGAATCCACACCGCCACTTAAAAACGCACCCACCGGCACATCGGCAACTAATCTGCGTTGCACGGAGTCGTTCAACAAATTTTTCAGTTCCGTTTTTGCCTGATTGTAGGTTAACGATGATGGTTCTGCTTTCTCGGCAATAGAATAAAATTGTCCACACTCTAATTTTTTTCTACCCACTTTAAGGTAATGGCCGGGCAGCAGTTTTTTAACCTGATTAAAAATAGTGTGCGGTGCCGGTATATAATTAAGATGCAGATAAGTTTGCAACGAAGTATAATCCAGCTCTTTGTCTATTCCGTATCGCAGCATCGATTTCATTTCGGATGAAAACAGAAATTTATCTTCATCAAAAAGGTAGAGTAACGGTTTAATACCGTAACGATCGCGCGCAACAAAAAAAGTCTGTTCCTGCTTATCGTACACACAGAAAGCAAAAAAGCCATTGAGTTTACTTAGGCAATTTTCTTTTTCGCGGATGTATAGATTAAGTAATACTTCAGTATCGGACGAAGACACAAACTGAATGCCTTCTGCTTCCAGTTCTTTTCGTAACTGTTGATAGTTAAAGATCTCGCCATTAAAAACAATGCAATACCGTTTCTGCTCATCCCACATGGGTTGATTGGCTGTAGCGCTGGTATCAATAATAGAAAGTCTGCGATGCCCGAGGCCAACAAACTCATCGGTATAAACATCATGTGCATCAGGGCCGCGTTTTTCTAAAGCTATAGTAGCAGACGTAACATGAATCATGTTAAACTTGCCCAACAGGTTAAACGCAAATACTCCGGTTATGCCGCACATAGTGTGTCAGTTGGCAGTAGACAGGTAGCAGTAGGCAGTCATCACGAAACTGCCTACTGACTACTGCCTACTTTTAAATTAGAGCGTTTTAATTTTCACATTCTTAAACCACACTTCATTGCCATGATCTTGAAAATCAATATAGCCGGTGGGTGCCATGCCGTAACCGGCAGCTTCTTTCCATTTACTGGCATCTTTGCGTTGCTTCCAGTCATCTGATAATAGTTCGTACTCTACTACCTTCGCTCCATTCAACCAATGTTCAACATGATTTGCATTCACTACAATTTTCGTGGTGTTCCATTCGCCAGCAGGCTTAACAGGCTTGGTGGCCGGTGCTGCATGCATATCGTAATTGCTGCCGGTCTTTTGCATCTCGGTTAATTCACCAGGATAGCCCGTATCATCTATCAATTGGTATTCGGGGCCGCTATAATAAGGTTGCTCAAACTCTTCGGTTACCCGGTACATCACACCGCTGTTAGCTTCTGCGGCTACTTTCCAATCGAACACCAGTTCAAAGTTTTGAAATTGTTGGGTGGTACGAAGATCAGCACGTTCGTTGCCATCGCCAGTGGTTTCATTCAGGGCTTTGCAGTGCAGCGTTCCATCCAGAACTTCCCAGGTGTTATTGGGCCTTGCTTTAAATATAGTCCAGCCTGTTAAGGTTTTACCGTCAAAGAGAAGT
>DPSB01000224.1 GCA_003537495.1 Cytophagales bacterium
AATCGAACTGGGATCAAAAGTTAGGAAACTCCTATTCTATCCCCGTCCGACTGGCGTCAGCCGGGCGGGCATTGAACTACTTACTGAGGTTTAAGAGTTTCAATTTAATAAACCTGCGACCAGCAGCCGATTTGAAATATTTTTCCCTCTTAATTGCTTCTTCTCTGGTCTGAAACTCTTCAAAGTAGACAAGCTTAAATGGAATATAGGGCTTAATTGATTTAGTCGTCCCTGCGTTGTGCTGTTTCAACCTTTCGTCAAGGTCTTCACAATGGCCTTTATAAAGAAAGTCATGATTGATACTTTGGATGACGTAGGTAAAAAACATTGCAACAATCTATTGCTTAAACCAGATTGATGAAAGTAGCCCCAAGGTTACGAATATCGAACGAGTTTATAATGAATTTAAAAAGATTCTGTGAACTCAAAACTGATTAATTCAAATTCATGAAAAATCATTCAGAATCGTTAAAAACCATTTACTCTGGGTTTTTATGAGGCTCTAGCATTAGGAAATTCTTGAAAGGGACCAATCTTCTACTGGACCTGAAAAACCCCTTCAAGCCTTTGTAGTTTCCTTTCACATTCTTAATACCCTTTTCACTTACATTTTTTCCATTACTAAGATTCAGAAAGATTTTGACATTAACTGTCTTTCCATTTGGATAAATTCACCGGATGGAATACTCGATTCGAAATGTATTCGATGAAGCAACTGGGGAAGCCTATGATGCTCATGTGAATCTTAAAGGTCAGAAAGGTTTTGAGTTTAGGAAACAATTTCACTCAAGTAACCAAGTGCTTCGATGTCCTGAGTGCAAGGAGAAGGCTACGGTTTTTATAAGTCATGGACGAGTTTTTTTTAGGCATTTCCCTAATACCCCCTATTGTTTTTTAAAAGACCCCGGTTTTACAGCAGCAGAACGCAAAGAGATTGAACAACATATTGCAAACCGAGAAAGCGAGCGGCACAAACGACTAAAGCGAGAATTGGGCAATTACTTAAAATCAACTGATGGTGTCAACGCTAATACTGTAGCCATTGATGATCGGTTTTTGAAGGATCATCTTGAAAAAAGACGACCGGATGTTTTTTGCGAATACAATGATTTAAAAATTGCGTTCGAAGTCCAACTTTCAAGACTTCCTGCAAAGTATATCTTCAAACGCCATGAGTTCTATCAGCGGAATGAAATCTACCTTGTGTGGGTATTAGACGATTTTAACCCAAAAAACACAAACCAAACTGCAAGAGATATTAAGTATCTCAATGCACACCAAAACTATTTCAGTTTCAACGATCATGCTACACCTGCTAGTTTCACCGCTCATTTCAAGGAAGGACTTATTAATCATAGGAATGAAGCATATTATGAATGGAATAAGCAAACCGTATCATTATCTGAATTAAAATTTGATAAGAAAGAGTACCAGGTGTTTTATGTCAGTTTTGCAGACGAAGAACGCGAAACACAGGAAGAGATATATCGATCCAGTGCTGAGAAGCAAGTCACACGCCCCTGGGATGTTCCTGAAAACATCATAATTACCCCAGAGATGGAGAAGAAAATTAAACCTGCATTAAAACTTCTACGGACTTTCTTCATCACAGACAAAGAGAATTACATACCCTTCATTGACAACGAAATTGAAAATCTGGATTTTAAAGAGTTCAATGCCTTAAGCCAGAAGGTTTTTAAAACTGAAGATTCCGCCCTGTTCTTTAGGCTGGTACAGGGAGAAGGCAAACCCTACTTTTTGAAATATTTACTATCAAATAATAGGTTTGACAAACATCTGAATACAAAAAATTCCGAAGGCCAGAACTTACTGGAAGCTGTTTTATCTCACCCTAAACTTCTTTTCCGACAAAGAATTATACAGCTCATGTTTGCTAATGGATATAAGCTTACAGGTTCGGATAACAATTACATTACCTCATGTGTGATTCCCCATGAAAGCCGACAAGAACGTGAAATGAGAATTATCAAAATCCATGCTTACAATTACTTGAAGAAATTACACATGATTGAGATTTACGATAAACTGGAAGGAGCTATTATGGTGATGCTGACTGCTAAGCATAACAAGATAATTGGTTTTGGATTTAAGAACTTTATTGAGGTCGCAAACAATGCTATTCATAATTACAAGAACGTTTGGCATTATATAGAGCGTGTTTTAAGGCATTACAAAAGGTGGGATGTTCTGATTGAAAGTGACACCAAAGGAACTTTCAGAGAAAAATTGAGAGCTTACCAAGAAGGGGATGCTGAGAAGAACTACGAAGCTGAAGCAATTCTAATAAGGTTATTTCCCGTAGTGTTTGCCCCAAGTACCAATAACAGTGAATGGTTCCATTTGGGTCTCATTGAGTAAATCACTTAAAGGAGCCACACTTTCGCATGACTCCTTTTTTGGCTCCTACATCAATATTTTGGGCAAAAATAATAGCCTTTCCTAAATCACCGTCATTAATCCACGAATAAATCCTACCTCGGTCAGGTATTCGACCTGGGGATCGCTTAGACCTTTTTTGTCAGTCGTGGATACGATTTCAAAAGGAACAATCAGCTCGCTATCCATGAACTTTTTAAGTTCCTTAGAGAGTGCCCTTTGGTTGTCCTTGGTAAAAATATACTGACCTCTTGGATCACGGATGATGTTGCCCTTGTCATCTGTACTGCAATAATCAATGTTGAGGTCTTCTAGCTTGTCATTGTAAGCCTCGACAAAAGACGAGGCGTTTTTCAGAGTCTGGTTTCT
This sequence comes from Cytophagales bacterium, assembly GCA_003537495.1. Classification (GTDB taxonomy): domain Bacteria; phylum Bacteroidota; class Bacteroidia; order Cytophagales; family Cyclobacteriaceae; genus ELB16-189. The sequence continues at coordinate 2,767 of DPSB01000224.1, forward strand.
GGCATGTTCCAACTTGGTGCCAGTAGGTGCCGGGGTATCCATTAGTGCCGTAATGAGTTTGTAAGCTTCTTTGTTTGTCATGAGTGTACTGATTTAATATTTTCCTTCTGCGTTTCCTTTTAAGATCGATTGCTCAATCAGCCAATAGACTAAGTCAGAGATTTTAATATCCTTCAAGGCTTCTCTGATTTCATTTGGCATTGAGCTAATACCTGGGAATGAATTCAGTCCAATATTTTGCCAGTACTCAAGTTCTGTAATGGTATTTGGTGTTTCTGAACTCACTTCAATTCCAGTTATTGGATTAGTGAATTTCCCATCTGTTTCCTTCGTGATTTGTTTGGGAAGGAACAGTTGCCTCTGAAGTTCATTACTTGGCACTATTGGGTTACCATCTCCTTCTGTGAATTCCAGGATTATTCCATGTCTCATCTCCAGATTGCTTTTAATGATGAGATAATCATGAATAACCTTTTTTCGTTTGTTGGTTGTTGAATCTAATTCTGGGAGATTCACAACGATTGAATTTCTGCTCATAAATATTCTATGTTAAAATTTTACTGTTCTAACTACTCCTGAAGGTGTAA
>DPSB01000144.1:0-440 GCA_003537495.1 Cytophagales bacterium
TCCGAAGGAGTAATTCAGTTACCAGTTTCCGGTTTCCAGTTGTTTGGTTTTTGCTAATTTGTAATACTCTAATCAGTAATCAGTAGTCAGTCAGTGTTTCGTATTTGATAACTGATACTAAACAGTTGGACATCATTTTTTGGAAAGTGTAGACATAAATCAACTAAATCAATAATTAGATATGAGACTACTATTAATCTTTTTTATTCTTGGAACTACTCTTTCATACGGGCAATTTGTAGCCAAAATGGAAGTTAAGGAACCAATAGACGGACTTTGCAATGATAAAGAAGTTTACGCATTACTTCCAATGTTAAAAGGCCAAGAAGAAGCTGTATGTCCTGTGACAAAGGAACAAATTCTAGAAAGACTTAATAATGAAGTACAATTCATAAAGGACAATCCCAAATATAGTGACAAGGGTATGATTGGTATTATAT
>DPSB01000144.1:698-6232 GCA_003537495.1 Cytophagales bacterium
TAATTAATTGCAAAGGGCAAGTTGTTCAATGCAAAATGGACAATAAGACAAAAAGTGCGGACCTGGACAAACAAATTGAATTAGTGTTTAATTCCTTAGGTCAATGGACAGCTGGAAAACTTGACAGCAAAGAAGTCGACACATCAAAGCTATTTAGTTTCAAAATTAAAAAGGGCCAATTTTACTTTGACTAAAAAAATGAACACACAACAAAATATTTTTGAAATGGTGCCGGGATGAGTTGGATTAAAGTTTTATCTTCATTCAACACTATAGTTTCGTGGGACAGGACACGGCTTCGGAAAGGCACCACTGCGGAAACACAAACGAAACCATAAACAAATAACCAGCAACTGGTAACCAGAAACAACTATAACACATGTTGCTCAAACAATCGCTCCAATACTTGCTGCGGATTATCGGTAATGCCCGGATGTACTTTTGAAGTTTGAATAATAGAACTACGCGTAGCGGTAAGCCAACGAAAGCGTTCGGCCATAGAGAGTTCGCCAATGGGGCCACTACCCTTGCCTCCGGCACTTATCTGCTCAAATGTCTGAATGTATTGCTTCACCTCGGGCAATTCGATGTCGTTGCAAAATGCGGTAATGCGGCTTGTATTGATTTCAATTTTTGTTTTCAGAAATTTTAACGGGCCGCAATAGAGTATAACACCCACGTTCACGAACTCTTCGCGTTCAACTTTGGGCACAACCCGAATAATGGCATATTCAAAAACGTTGGGCATGTTGGGCTTCGTTAACAAAATAATCTGCGTGGGCCACACGCGAAGTTAATACTTGCAGGTAAGCTTTGCGATGTTCAACTGCTGATTCGAATGCAGGATCATTGGTAAGCCATTCTTCCGGAATCAGGTTTACGATTGCTTCCAGTTTTTCCGTGGTAAGCAAGGCAATCAACTCAGCACTCACTTCCTTTAATTGTGTAGCCTGCGTCAACAATACATGATCTTTTATTTTTGGAAATGGGCGTTCGGGGTTTTGCCAATCGTTCCATGTATGGTGCACATACAAAGCTGCACCATGATCGATAAGCCAGAGTTCTTTATGCCACCATAGCATATTGGTGTTGCGCACGGTGCGGTCTACATTATGTAGCAAACAATCCAACCAAACAATTTTAGATGCGAGTACCGAATCAATTTTTGTTACCAGCGGATCGAAGGTAACTGCTCCAGATAAATAATGTACCGCCAGATTCAACCCCACACTTGCCTTCAATAAATCCTGAATTTCTTCATCGCCCTCAATGCGACCAAAGGCTACATCTAAATTTGCAAACACAATTTCAGGAACGCGTAAACCCAGTGTTCTGGCGATCTCACCACCAATCAGTTCGGCAATCAATGCCTTGCGCCCCTGCCCTGCACCGCGAAACTTCAGTACATACATAAACTGATCATCGGCCTCAACCAAAGCGGGCAACGAACCACCTTCGCGCAAAGGCGTGATGTAGCGGGTAACGTTTACGTGGCGAAGGTTGTACATAAAAATATTAGTCAGCAAATTAATGGTTTCTATTCAATTACCGGCAAATGTCAATTAACTTGGAATCCCAAACCTGATTCATTAAGATGAAGTACTTCTCATTAGTTTCTATTCTTCTCCTCTCCTGCTCACCCAAACAAAAACCTGAAGTTTGGATTGATCTCTTCAATGGCAAAGATCTAACCGACTGGACCGTTAAAATCCATCACCATGAAGTGGGTGAAAATTTTGGCAACACGTTTCGTATAGCGGATAACATGATTCAGGTGCGGTACGATCAATACGGAGATTTCAACGATCAGTTTGCTCATCTATACTATAACAAACCGTTCTCCAATTATCATCTAAAATTAGAATATCAGTTTACAGGCGAATTGCAACAGGGCGCACCGGAATATACCATACTCAATAGTGGCGTTATGTTTCATTCGCAAGATCCACGCACCATGTTAAAAGAACAGAACTGGCCCATCTCAGTAGAGATGCAATTTCTGGCCGGACTTGGTGATGGCCAACCACGCCCCACGGGCAACATGTGTTCACCGGGTACTGACATTGTATTTGAAGGAAAAGTGTACGATGGCCATTGCCTGAACTCATCATCCAAAACCTATAACAAAGATGAATGGATTCAAGCTGAGTTGATTGTCTGGGGCGATTCGCTCATTACACAAATCATCAATGGCGATACTGTATTGCAATACTCCAAACCTACCATGGGCGGTGGTGTTGTAAACGGTTTTGATAGCGCGATCTGGAAACCCGGAACAGCATTAAAGTCGGGATACATTGCACTGCAAAGTGAAGGTCAACCGATTAATTTCAGGAAGGTGAAGTTGCGGGAGCTTGAATAGTTACCAGTTGCCTGTTACTGGTGGTGTGGACTTTGATTTAGTGATGTCGTTATTAGTGGTCGGTAATCAGTGATCAGTAGTCGGTGATCTGTGTTTGGTAACTGTATTAAATTGTAAGGATGAACTTACGGGCAACCAGAAACCGGTAACCGGTAACTAGAAACCAGCAAGCATCTTCGCTACGCGCTCCATTCCCGTACTCGCTTTATCCACAATAAACTCAAGATTGGGTACGTGTAGAATTTCGGGCTTCTTTGGATCGACCACATACTTGGGAACATGATCGGGAACGTAATCAATCAAACCGGCTGCCGGGTAAACCACCATAGAAGTTCCGACTACCAGAAACACATCGGCACCGGAGGCAATATCGGCAGCTACTTCAATCATGGGTACCGCTTCACCAAACCATACAATGTTAGGTCGCAATTGCGAACCCAATTCACATGTATCGCCTATGTTTAGTTCTGTGCCTTTGATCTTGTAAACCAAAGCCGGATTTTTGGTGCTGCGCGATTCAAACAAACTTCCATGTAAATGAATAACGCGCGAAGAACCTGCACGCTCGTGCAGGTCATCTACATTTTGCGTAATGATGGTTACATCAAAGTGTTTTTCCAGTTCTACTAAAATCTCATGCCCGCGATTGGGCTTTACTTCGTGCGCCTTGCGCCTGCGCTGATTATAAAAATCCAATACCAGCGTTGGATTTTTATACCACGCTTCTGGGGTTGCTACATCTTCAATCTTATAGCCTTCCCACAAACCACCTGCATCCCGAAAGGTAGCAATGCCACTTTCGGCACTAATGCCCGCTCCGGATAATACAACTAATTTTTTCATAACTCTAAAGTTCCCAGTTTCCGGTTACCGGTAACCAGTAACAGGCAACCGGTAACTATTTTAATCTTCTATCAAAAAAATCTTTCGCCTTTTCAAATACCTGCTTCCAGCTTTCGTAGCGTAAAAAGCCGTGTACTTCATCAGGCAACACTAACACTTCCACTGTTACATTTTTTTCGCGTAGCTTTTCTACCAGGTCCACACTTTGCTGAAAGTTTACGTTGCGATCGTCATCACCATGTACAAACAACACAGGCGCAACCCACTTCGACAGATCAGCCACCGGAGAAGATTTTACTGCCAGGTCGGCCTCGGTTGGTTTTAAGCCCCACGAGTTGGTGGCATCCTGTCCGTTGAATGACCAATCGTGTACGCCATGCACATCCACACCGGCTTTAAAGATTTCTGGATTACGCGCCAAACCCATTGCGGTTAAGTAGCCGCCATACGAACCACCCCACAAGCCAATTTTATTCGCATCAACTTCGGGTAATGATTGCAAATGTTTAGCCGCAGCCACTACATCCTGATATTCATTCGCACCACGCGGGCCTTGATTTTTTGCTCTGCGGAAATCGCGACCATAACCCGTACCCGACCGAAAGTTTACTGACAACACCACATACCCCTGGCTGGCGAGGTATTGATTGAAGGCATACGAGTTGATGTAATAGTCGCTGTAATGAAATCCCAACAGCATCTGCCGGATCGGGCCACCGTGCATAAACACAATGCCTGGTTTTTTACCACTTGCATTTCTGTTAATGAACAACTGTGCATGCACAAGTATACCATCGGCTGCTTTCAGTTCTACAGCTTCGGGTTTTACAAATACGGTGCTGGAAAATGTAGTGAGCTTCTGCGCATAAACCGGAACCGTTGCTTTACTCGCTTCATCCACGCGCACCAATGTTTTGGAAGTATTGCTGGTAGAACGAAACGCATACAAATTAGTACCCGCCAAAGCCGGATACATTTCAATCCCCTCGCCTGTTGTAACAGCCGTAACTGTTCCGGTTGTTACATCTGCCTTCCAGATGTGCCTGCGGTTAATGTCTGTGCGATTGCCATCGAAGTAAATAAACTTACCCGTGGCATCGGCAACAAAACTTTCTACTTCACCATCGCCCGGAGTAATGTCTTTTAAATCGCTGCCGGTTTCGGTCATCGAGTAAATATGATTCCAACCACTGTGTTCAGAGAAAAATAAAATCCGCCCCGAGGCCAACCAAGCGAGTGGAGTATTTACGTACGACTGCGCAAAGCCACCATCATCGGCTGGCGACTTCCAGATTTGTTTGGCGATACCGCTTTGTGCATCGGCCACCCACACCGAAAATTTTACGCCACCCGTAAGATTACTTAACTCGCCCATCTTGGTTCCGGCTGTGCGAATGAAAGCAATCTGCTTACCATCGGGCGACCACACCGCGTGATCATCGTTGGTTACATCGGGGGCAATCCAGCGAATGGCCCTGCGTGTTAAACTATACACACCTATAAAACTATGATCGCCCCGATCGCTCACAAACAACACTTCATTACCATCGGGCGAAAACTTAGGACTGTGATTGCTACCGCGTGCACTGAATAATAATTTAGGTGTGGCATTAATGTCCAATGGCGATTCGTAAATCTGTCCACCGCGACTGAATAAAAAACGAATGCCATCTTTAAAAAACACCGGGCTTGAACCCACCACAATTTTTGCCGGCTGACTTTTAGATGAAATCTCTTTGTAATAGATAGCCTGCTCGGTGCCTTCCGGCAGACTGGCCGGATTGGGATTTTGTCCAAAGCGATTAGCACCACTGCCGCGCACATACAACAACTTGGTACCGTTGGGCGAGAATGCGAGTTGTGAAATCTCCTGCCCATCATCCAGCGTATATTCGGTAAGGAAGCGCGGCAGATCAGTACCGGTTTTAACCAGGATGTTGCGTTTGCCGTGATCGTTAATAACCCAGGCCATATTTTTTCCATCAGCCGAGGCTGCAAAGTTGCTCTCGATGGGATGACTCATAAACTGCTCCAGCGTTTGGGCGGAGGCTGTTATAGAAAACAGGAAAAGGATTGGAAGGAAATTTTTCATCTGCTTATCTTAATATGAATGATTTGGTTAGCAATTTATCGATTGTGTACTGACGCTTAATTTTTGCCATAGCACCGATGGAATGCCCATGTTAAGCTTGGTGCTTGGTCTAAATGCTGATGATGGGCATTTCATGGGAGTAAGATACGGAAGTGGATTTAATGCGGCAGTACCGGTTACGAAAATTTAGGTCTGAGTTTGGCTTGTGCGGGGAGTGAGATGGAAGAGGTCACAGAT
>DPSB01000138.1 GCA_003537495.1 Cytophagales bacterium
ACATTTTGGTCTAAGGGAGGCAGCCAAACCATAGGTAATGAAGGAGGAAATTCCGCTGAACACATTATAAGTTTCCCAGCAAAGGATGGCTATTTTCATTGGAGTGGAGCAGTAATGATGCTTTTTATTGAAAGCAATGCAACGGGTTGCCAAGTAAAGTGGACCATGGTAGATAAAAACCATAACGACACTTGGTTTACTTGGGAAGGCGGAGATGCAATTCCAGGTGTACTGGATAATCAGTGGCATCATTTTGTTCTTAGATACGATGCTGCAACCAGTAATGCTAACCTATTTATAGATGGGGTTAAAAATGCAATAACTCGTAATTGGGCAGGGCATGGTGACTTGAATTTAGATGCAGGTTTTATAAGAGAGGCTCGTGTAGGAAAAGGTCCTAAAGATTCAGGTAGTAATGATTGGCAATCTGGGTCATTACAAAGAGGTTTGGATCAACTAAGGCTATACGGTGCTGCGCTTAATGATGCCGAAATACAAAAACTGTTCTCAGATAAAAAATAGTTGTTTTAGGGTTTACGTTGGGGCTGAGGAGAGATCCTCAGCCCTTTTTATTGTTGTTATTTGTCCTAAATATCTTTATGATCAGGTCATATTTTATTTTCCGTTTAATAATCATAGTTATTTCCGCTGCACTATTCTGTGGTTGCAGTTCTGATGAAATAAAATTTGAAATTGTTAAACCATTGGAAAGCAACATTACGTTCGCCAACAACTTACAACCGCGTGATGGGTTTGGTATTTTATATTACCTATACTATTACAACGGTGGTGGTGTTGGCCTGGGCGATATTAATAACGATGGCTTAACTGACATTTATTTTACAGCTAACAGCAAAGGCAATAATAAACTCTATCTCAATAGAGGAAATTTTAGGTTTGATGATATTACAACGGAGGCTGGTGTAGCCGGGAATTCTGATTGGAGCACTGGTGTTACTCTTGCCGATGTGGATGGAGATGGTTGGCTTGATATTTATGTATCAGCCTTTGCAAATAATTTTGGGCTAAAAGGAAAAAATGAGCTCTTTATTAACAATGGAGACAATACATTTACTGAAAGCTCCGCTCAATATGGCTTGGATTTTAGTGGATATACAGTTCAATCAGCATTTTTTGATTATGATCATGATGGAGATTTAGATTGTTTTATTCTTAACCAATCGCTTTACCCAAATGGGAATATTGTTAATGCCAAAAATCGAAATTCTTTTGATGCCTATGCAGGCGACTACCTTTTTCGAAATGACATTAGTACAACCGGCAAGTTTATAGATGTATCAAAAGAGGCCGGAATATTTCAAAGTTCGCTTGGTTATGGGTTAGGATTAGGTGTAGCTGATTTGAATAATGATGGATGGGAAGATATCTATGTGGGCAACGACTTTCATGAGAACGACTATTACTATGTTAATCAGAGAAATGGAACATTCAAAGAAGAGGGTGCTGAACACTTCAGACATTATAGCAGGTTTAGTATGGGAAATGATATCGCAGACTATAATAACGATGCGCAACTTGATGTAATAACGGTAGATATGCTACCACCAGACGAAAAAACTCTAAAAACATATGGGAGTGAAGAAAGAAGTGATATCTACAACTACAAAATTGTAGGGAATGGCTACCAGCATCAGGTATCTAGAAATTCTTTGCAAAGAAATAATGGTAATGGAACTTCTTTCAGCGAAGTAGCATTGGTATCAAACGTTTCCGCTACAGATTGGAGTTGGTCGCCTTTGTTTGCCGATTTTGATAATGATGGTTGGAAAGATTTATTTATTACAAGTGGAATAGTGAAACGACCAGTTGATTTAGACTATATTAAATTCGTTTCTGATTTGGCACAAAAAATAAATAGACATGGTTCAACTGATTACGATGAAGAAACTTTGAGCAAAATGCCTGATGGTAGTATTCATCCATTTCTTTTCCATAATGAAAAAGAAGTTTTTAATGATGTAAGTGAGTCCAGCGGGTTAAGTGGATTAAAAGGATTTTTTAATGGTGCAGCCTATGGAGACCTGAACAACGATGGTAACATTGATATTGTGGTTAACTCTTTAAATGCCGAGGCTTTGGTTCTCAGAAATACTTCCCCTAAAAAGAACTTTTTGAATATAGAGTTTAAAGGAAATGGATTAAATACGAAGGGTATTGGTGCAAAAGCTTTTGTCTACTTTGATAAAGACAAAATTCAATTCCAGCAGTTAATGCCAACCCGTGGATTTCAATCATCAACTGATTACCAACTTCACTTTGGCTTAGATGTGTGCCAAAAAATAGATAGTATTTTGATTGTTTGGCCAAATCAAAAGTACCAGATAATCAGAGATAGCGATGTTAATAAATTGCTAAGCGTTAATGAAAGCATGGCAAGTGGAGTATTTAAGATAGAAAATTTCGTACCGACAATACAGGAGAATTTTGTGGATATAAGCAGTCAGGTGCAATGCGACTGGCGACACAGTGAAAATCAATTTGAGGATTTTAATAATCAACATTTAATTCCTCATAAAGAAAGTACACGAGGTCCTAAATTAGCAGTAGCTGATGTAAATAATGACGGATTAGATGATTTTTATGTCTGTGGAGCATCAGGCACACCAGGCGCTTTAATGATACAAACACTAGATGGTAATTATGTTTCATCTGATACAACCCTGTTTAATCGTTTCAGTATATGCGAAGATGTGGATGCACACTTTTTTGATGCTAATGGTGATGGTAGCCTTGATTTATGGGTTGTAGCTGGAGGTAATCAAATGCCACTTAGCCCCATATCGAATGCAGATAGATTATTTCTTAATGATGGAAATGGAAACTTTAATGTTACGTTAGATGATATGCCACAAACATACCTTACTAAGTCTTGTATCGCATCGGCTGATGTAGATCGAGATGGTGATATTGATGTGTTTGTTGGTGTACTAGTTGATCAATACAAATTTGGTATCCCACAATCCTCTCAATTATACCTCAACAACGGAAGTGGTAAATTCACGAATGCAGACAAAACGATAATAGATTTGAATCAAGTAGGAATGGTCACTTCTGCCAGATTTGAAGACTTGAACAATGATGAATGGCCAGAATTAATAGTTGCTGGTGAATTCATGCCGATAACAGTTTATTGGAACAGAAAAGGTAAGTTTGAAAAAAAGCAACTACCTGGCTCTAGTGGTATTTGGCAAACGTTACATATTACTGATGTTAACGAAGATGGGAACCTTGATATTTTAGCTGGTAATTGGGGTCTTAATACAAAATTGGCTAGTGGTAAGAATGGCCCAGTTAAATTATACACAGCTGATTTCGACCTTAATGGAACTACAGAATCAATTCTTTGTTACACCATTGATGGTGTTGAGTATCCATTTCTGCCAAAAGACATTTTAGAACCCTCCATGCCTGTACTTAAAAAGGCTTACTTAACTTATAGTGAAGTAGCGGGCAAGTCCCTGC
>DPSB01000667.1 GCA_003537495.1 Cytophagales bacterium
AATTTCGAGATGTAGCGCAGCCCGGTTAGCGCATCACGTTAGGGACGTGGAGGCCGGAGGTTCGAATCCTCTCATCTCGACTGAAGCCTTTTCAGCATGGAAAGGCTTTTTTATTTACTTCATTTCTTATTCTGCTTCAAATCGCGAATAAACTTGGCCCAGTTAAACGGATTAAGAAATGGATTGGTACGTGGCTGAAACCGGTCGGCTGCCGAAGTACTCCATTGATCCATGTAATACTTATAATTAGCCGCCCCATCCATGGGGGTTGTCTTCAACATTAAGGCAATTAATTCTGCATTGATATTTTTTTGATCAATACCATTATCCATAGGTATGTTCAGTGCCAAAACTGCTTCTTTAAAAACTTCTTCGGTGGGGAATGGCATAATCTGTACTTCGCGTAAATAAGTAACATCCGATACCATTTCAATTACAATAGTAAGATTATCAGGAGCTCCGTTTGGAACGATATAATGCTGCCGGTGATATCCGATGGAACTCACCACAACACTATCACCTTCAAGCACAGGCATCGAAAAAAAACCGGCCGGACTGGTGCTGGTACCACGGCCTGCTTTAGGCACATAAATGTGTACACCTGGCAACACGTTCACACTATCGCTTACAAAACCCGAAAGCTGAATGATTCTTCTCTTGCTCTGCGCCACCGACTCAGAAGCGAAGCCCGTTAAGATTATTACAAATACGATTAAGCCAATTAATTTCCGCACAGTATCACATAATTAATTAACCAAAGATATAGATTCAGGTTGTTCCGGCCTAATCTGCTCCACCAATGGTTTTTACTATCTTAGCCGCTGCTTTTATGCGGTTAAAACACTTTAATATCGACCTTGGTTCGCAGATTTTTCTGGCTTGCTCCGATACTTCGCGGTTGCGAATCTTAAACCTGATTTTGACCAACGGTGAAATGTGCATTACCGATCTGGAGCATATTCTGGAGTTTACACAAACCAAAACTTCTCGCCATTTGTTGTATCTTAAAAATTCAGGCATTCTTACTTCCCGTAAAATCAACCAATGGGTTTTCTATCAATTGAAAGAAGAAGTGTTTGATATTACCCGGCAGATTTTTCAGTTTTTAAGTCGCGACCCGGTGTTGCAAAAAGACCAGCAGGTTTTTCAAACACTTTATACCAACCGAGAATTATCGCTCAATAAACTTCAGATTAAACCACTGAGCCAGCCCCGCTGAAATGAAATATAAATGTATTCTTTTTGATTTAGACCACACCTTGTGGGATTTTGAAACCAACTCATCCTTAACACTGGCCGAATTATACGAAACACATCAGTTGCAAAACCGAGGTGTTAATCAGTTTGCCGATTTCAAAAAAGTTTTTTCCAGCATTAACACCGATCTATGGAACCGTTACGATGCCGGACTTATTAACCGCGATGAAATCCGGTTTCACAGATTCAAAAATATACTCGCACATTTTAACATCGTGGATGAAAAACTTTCCATGACCTTATCAGATGAGTATGTGATGCAATCGCCAAAGAAAAGTGCATTAATGCCCAATGCGATTGAATCGTTAGAGTATTTGGCAGCCCGCTATCACATGACTATTGTTACCAATGGGTTTGAAGAAATTCAGGGAACAAAACTCGCCTCCTCTGGTATTACGCATTATTTTAAGAGTGTGTTCACATCGGCAAGAGCCGGTTATAAAAAACCTGCTAGAGAAATTTTCGACTTTGCATTAGCCGAAAGTGGCTTTAAACATCATGAAGCTGTAATGATAGGTGATAATCTACAAACCGATATTGGGGGAGCGCGCAACGCCAATGTAGATACGATCTATTTTAATCCAGATCGCTTAATCCATAGTGAAATTGTTACACACGAGATTCACGACCTGAAGCAACTTATTGAGATTCTTTAAACCAACTTAATCGCATAAATTTGCGGCAGTCTTTGGTTTTAAGACTTTTGAACTTTAAACTCTATTACTATGTCAACCGGTTTTTTTCATGTCCCTGTTCCTAAAAATGAACCCGTATTATCATACGCTCCCGGCACCAAAGAGCGTGCGGCATTAAAGCAAGCACTTGCCGATGCCCGTGCAACGGTTGTAGATGTGCCCATGTATATTGGTGCTGAAGAAGTTCGATCGGGAAATAAAAAACCGCTCAACCCGCCACACGATCATAAACACCTGCTTGGTCATTTTCATGAAGGTGACAAAAGCCACGTAGAACAAGCCATCAATGCTGCACTTGCCGCGAAAGAAATGTGGGCCGGCTTAAGCTGGGAAAATCGTGCAAGTATATTTTTAAAAGCGGCTGATCTTTTAGCCGGACCATATCGCAACAAGATCAATGCGGCTACCATGCTCGGCCAAAGTAAAAATGCATTTCAGGCCGAAATTGACTCAGCTTGTGAGTTGATCGACTTTCTGCGCTTCAATGTGTATTTCATGACGGAGATTTATAATGATCAGCCACAATCGTCTCCCGGAGTTTGGAATCGCATGGAGTACAGACCTTTGGAAGGATTTGTATTTGCGTTGACTCCCTTCAACTTCACGGCTATTGCCGGAAACTTACCAACCAGTGCCGCCATGATGGGCAACACCGTTGTGTGGAAACCCGCTAACTCGCAAGTATATGCTGCCAACGTGATTATGCAAGTATTAAAAGAAGCCGGTTTGCCCGATGGAGTGATTAACCTGATATATGTAAGCGGGCCCGATGCTGGCGATGTAATCTTCAATCATAAAGATTTTGCGGGTATTCACTTTACCGGAAGCACAGGTGTGTTTCAAAATATCTGGAAGACAATCGGAAACAATATTCACAAGTATCGTTCATACCCACGCATTGTGGGAGAAACCGGTGGTAAGGATTTTGTGATCGCCCACAAAAGTGCCAATCCGAAAGAAGTATCAACAGCACTTTCGCGTGGTGCGTTCGAATACCAGGGACAAAAATGTTCGGCTGCATCGCGGGCATACATTCCATCTAACATTTGGGATGAGGTGAAACAATATTTAATTGAAGACCTGAAGAGTTTTAAAATGGGGCCTACCGAAGATTTTGGTAATTTCATCAATGCTGTGATTGATGAAAAAGCTTTCAACTCCATTACGGGTTACATTGAGAAAGCCCGCCAGAATCCGATGAATGAAATTATTGCCGGAGGTAAGTACGATAAATCCAAAGGCTACTTCATTGAACCAACCGTGGTTGTTACCAAAGATGCTTCGTCATTAACCATGTGCGAAGAAATTTTTGGACCGGTACTTACCATTTACGTTTATCACTCCGAAAACTTTGAACAGACGTTGGAACTGGTAGATGCCACTTCACCCTATGCGTTAACGGGATCTATTCTGGCCAAAGACAGGTTTGCTGTTGAATTGGCTACTAAAAAATTAGTGAACGCTGCCGGTAACTTTTACATCAACGATAAACCAACCGGTGCGGTGGTTGGTCAGCAGCCCTTTGGTGGTGCCAGGGGTTCGGGCACGAACGATAAAGCCGGAGCCAAAGTAAACTTGTTACGCTGGGTAAGCATGCGCACCATCAAAGAAACATTCGTTACACCAACCGATTACCGGTATCCGTTTTTGGATAAAGAATAAATTTATCTCGGTTCAAAATAAGAAGGGTCGTTTCATCTATTGAAACGACCCTTTTGTTATTAAACCTTATTTCCGTACCACTTTATATTTCTTGAGAAATACATCAGCAAACCAATAATCAGGAACAAACCAATACTTCCAATCAACAAGCTGAAATCCTGCGCCTGAATAATGATGAAGATAAACGTATAAAAGGATACCATCAACAAACCAAACAACAACACCACCGATTTACTTTTCAAAAAAGTTGTTGAATATAAAGTGACAAGTGCTGTTGTAGCGAGTGATGCAATCGCGTAAGCGGCATTGTAACCCACTTGCTCTGAAAATGAAAGCAACAACGTGTAATAGATAATTAACGCTGCGCCAATTAAGATATACTGAAAAGGATGAATGCGGGTTTTGGTTGTTATCTCTACCAGGAATAACGTAGTAAATGCAAGCAGAATAATTAAAACTCCATACTTCGCTGTGCGTGTACTTTTTTGATATTGATCGGCTGGGATCAACAAGCGAACGCCAAACTCAGAACCCGATAAGGTTTGATCGCGATCAACCCACTTTTGCGAGAATGGACGGTTAAACGAAAGTACTTTCCAGGATGCTGTAAAGCCTGAGTCTGTTACAGTGTGTTCGGGTAATAACTTGCCTTCAAAACTTGGCGATGGCCACAAACTGGTTGATGTGACTTCGGTGGATTTACCTGTAGGTACGAAGTATAAACTCTCGCTTCCTTTCAAACTTAGTTGCACATTAATGTTCATGGCTACTTCTGGGCGCGATTGCCACAACAAGGGTGTGATAATTCCACTTATGGTGCGAAAGTCGGAAGTGCCATCATTAGCCTGATTGCTTGCAACCTGTGCATATTGATTGACTGCAACACCAATATCACTTAATGGTTCGGATGAAAGTAGTACTTCACCGGATTTAACAACCGGATTTTCACCTATACCTCGCAAGTCAGAAATACCATTCAGCAATACAGCTTCATTCCAATACACTTGTGTATCAGGAATGTTCCACGTTGAAAAATCAGGAACGTCAAATTGTGCCTGCATATCGATATTGCTTTTATACAGCACAACTTCAAAAATTCCACGCTTGCGCACTTCCGTGGTGATATCACTCTTCACACGATAATCTTCCGGTAAGAAATAAGCATAGTGTTCCGTTTCCATGATCTCCTCCACCTGCTTGCCCTCGTGCCAGGTTTTAACTTTTTCTTTTTTAATAAATGGAATCCTAACCACGGGACCCGATAACATTTGTGGGCCCGACCATTTATCAGACACTTCGCGTATCACTTCATCGGCACGGTATTGTCTTTCGCGAATCAAATCTTCAATCCACGATGATGGAATGAGCAAGATTAAAATCAGAAAGCCAATAGAGAATAATTTTACCATGATGGATTCGGTGATCCATTGGTTAAAGCGTTCAAAAACGCTGAGGTTGGGAGTTGGTTGTGTTTCCATTTTGTTTTGATTGAAAGTACTTTTAATTTAAAAGTGAACAGGTAAATTTTTTATCGTTTTTGTTGTTTTATCAATTCTTCCATAGCCTCGAGGTGTTTTTTAAAAGCGGTACGACCGCGCTCGGTTATTTTGTAACGGGTATTGGGTTTACGCTCCACAAATGATTTATTGAGGGAAATATATTTTTCTCGTTCCAGCGCTTTCAAATGTGTAGCCAGGTTGCCATCGGTAGTATCCAGTAATTCTTTCAAGGCATTAAAATCGTACGAATCGTTGGCAACCAATACCGATACAATCTGCAGGCGCAACCGATGTTCCAGAATTTTATCTAAACCTTTTCCAGAATTCTTCATCGCCGTTTGAATTGTTGAATACTAGAAAATAATATTTCTCATTTCCCAGCAAATCACTTAGCGATATAATTCCGCCTGTGTTTGCTCCGAATACAGGATCTACAGTTAACGCCGTTGTCGCTATATCAAACGAAAAATCTTTTTTATATGGAACAGTATTTTTCATCGTATGACTTATAATCTTAGCAGCCGACCAGTTTTCCGTCTTTAATTTTATATCAGTCTTCCTTATAAACTTACTGCTGTCAAACCTTTCCTGTATCTGGCTTAGCATTTTAATATTTATCGCGCCTTTTTCGAAAGTCGAAAATACAACTCTGTCCTTTCCGCTCCACTTCGGATCATATGCAGCTGTTATAAAATTTGTGATCTGTCTCATTACCAGTTCATCGTAATTAAGAATACTGTTGTCTTCAATTGAATTTGCACCTGACTCCGACATTTCAGAAGTAATGGATTTTTTAAGATCAATCATCCAGATATTCTGCGGACCGTTTACGTCTGAAGTGAATATTATTTTTCTTCCGTCTTCGGAAAAATTAGGAGAATGGTCTATGTGCTCTCCTAATGTTATGTATTTTATATCTCCTGTTTGTATTTCATAAAGCAATAAATGATAAGCTTTCTTGTTTCCGAATGTGGTTCTGTCAGATGAAAACACTATATATTTTCCGTCCGGAGAAAAATCCGGATCCCTGTCATCATAATAATCATTTGTAAGTCTCTTGAGATCGTTCGTCGCAATGTCCAGTATATACAAATCTTTTATTCCTCCAAAATCAGAAGCCGGGAATACTATCTTGCTTCCGTCACGGCTCCATGATGGCGATCCGATACTTACAATATCAGGAAATGAATAGTCAGATATCACCTCGTTTGTGCTCGTGTTCAGAATGTGAAGTGCATCTGCATTTCCCTTTTGAGTTATAAATGCAAGTTTTCCCGAACTTGAAACGTCTATCCCCGTTCTGAAAAAATGAAACTGCTCGTATTCATCACTTGACTCTCCGCCTATTACTAATTCAGGATCTTCCCTCTTTCGAAGATCAATCTTGTATATGCTCGTGAATCCTGTTCTGTTTCCAATAAAATAAATCTCCCGCTTTCCGTTTGCATTGGAATAAGTCGGCTTGTGAGCAAACGGAGCCGAATATAAATTCTGCGATACCTGAGAAGGATTATCATGATCCTTATACTCCGGATAATATTTTTTCTCAAGTCCGTATAAAAATTCCTTGTCAAACTGCGCGTAATCCAGTCCAATTGTGATCTTCATCAGATTCGAAAAATTTTCGTCCATCCAGAAATTATCCATTAACTGCAGTACTTTATCCTCTCCGAAATTTTCCGCAATAAATTCAACTGCCTTCTGTCCCATTTTATACATAAGAGGTGTACCGTAAATTCTCTCCCAGTTGTCCAGCCCGGGTAAATACCCGGTCAATACTGCATCTTTCAAAACCATATCAGCCTGTGTGTCCCACTTGGTTGACCAGTATTCAGCAAGTCCTTCAGTAAACCATAACGGTGGCGCTCCGCCAAGCGTTTTTCTGTGTGTCTTCAGTACATTGTTTATCTTACTCATCATGAATACATGCACAAGTTCATGCTTTATTACATGCCTGAACTGAGCAAGAGATCCCTCAAAGGGAATTACTACTCTGCCTTTAATAAACTCAAAAAATCCTCCGACTCCGTCAGGAATAAATCCGGGAGTCGTGTTAGTCTGCTTGAAATGTAATGGTGATGTGTAAAATATTAGCGGCACTGTGTCTATTAGCGAATGCTTGAATTTTTGCTGATGCTCCTTGTAACTTTCCTCCGCATAGTTTGTTCCGATTTCAGCAATTTCCTTTGCATCCTGATCATAATAAGTTTTAAAATGTTCTGTCTGAAGTATATGCCATTCGAAATCAGTATACTGTACTTTGTTTCTCCCGAAA
>DPSB01000650.1 GCA_003537495.1 Cytophagales bacterium
AATTTGACTCCACAGTTTATGCAAAGACCGATAACTTTTTAAAAGTACTGAAACAATACTATGGTATTAAACTAACCAAGGCAAACGAAAAAGTAGATTCGGTAAGAGCACAATTAATCAAAAGTGCAGGTACCGAAGAGGCCTACAATGCTTTTAGGATGAACTACACCAACGATGCCGTAAGCGATATGGTGCAAAACAATTCTGAGATAAACCGGATTTTGGAGTGGCGCGGAAAACTGGTGCAAAAATATTACCCCATCTATTTCACCGATCATCGCCCCGCCAATCCGGTCGATTTTACATCTAACTTTTATGTACCCACCAAACCCATGTTTGGGGCTGTATTCGATACGCTTTACTTCAACATTGCCGTTATCTGGGTGTTTACCATCATTTTGTACATAACACTTTATTATCAGTTGTTGCAGAAGGCCATCAGCAGCCTGGAAGTGTATAGAAAATATCGTAAGAGGGACCGCAATTAGGTTGACTTTTATAATTTTGCACTTTCTAAAATCAAATAAATCAATACGCATGAAGACAAAATTATTCTTAGCATTTATCTGGATAGTTGTTTTGGCAGCTTGTTCGAAGAAGGAAGAAACTCAGGCTACTGAAGAAACAGCCGCAACCGAAGAAGCAAACGATTGGGCTGAAATGGATTCGTTCCACATGATTATGGCCGAAGCATTTCATCCGTTTAAAGATTCTGCCAATCTGGAACCTGTAAAAGCGTTAGCTGAAGAAATGGCCGTTGAAGCCGATAAGTGGGCTGTCGCAACATTACCCGCTAAAGTAGATACCGAAGATGTTAAAAGTCTGTTGGCCAAACTTAAGACTGATACCCGCGCACTTGCCGATAAAGTTAAAGCCGGTGCTGGTAACGATGAGTTAGGAGCTGATCTTACTGCCTTGCACGACAACTTCCACAGCATAATGGAAGCCTGGCACAAAGGCAAAGGTGAGAAGCACGAACACCAACATTAATCAATAAAACTAAAGCCACTGAAAGGTGGCTTTTTTATTGGAGTTCACTTTCTTTGAATGATGCTTAAGATTGCCTGGTCGCCAGAATACATTTTGCCTTTACCACCCAATCATCGCTTCCCGATGAGTAAGTACGAGGTGCTGCCACAACAATTACTGCACGAAGGTACTATTAGCGAAAGCAATCTCTTTGCACCACTTCCGTTGGCTGAAGAATGGATTACACTTACACATGAGACGGATTACTGGCACAAACTCCGTAACCTGCAACTTACTCCACAAGAAATAAGGTGCACCGGGTTTCCGCTTACGCGCGAATTGGTTGAGCGTGAAATCCGAATTGCCAACGGAACATTACAATGTGCCCTGTATGCGTTGCAACATGGTATTGCCATGAATATTGCCGGTGGCACACATCATGCGTTTACCAACAAGGGTGAAGGATTTTGTTTACTGAATGATATGGCTATTGCTGCCAATTACTTGTTGCATCAAAAATTAGTTTCTAAAGTTCTGGTTGTAGATTTGGACGTGCATCAGGGCAATGGCACCGCCCAGATTTTCCGAAACGATGATCGTGTGTTTACATTCAGCATGCATGGTGCGAATAACTATCCACTTATAAAAGAGCAATCCGATCTCGACATTGGACTGAAAGACTTTACAACCGATAGTTTTTACCTTAGTACACTTGAACTTAACCTGAAGAACCTGATCGATACCGTGCAACCTGAATTCATTTTTTATCAATCCGGTGTGGATATTTTGGATACCGATAAGTTAGGACGCCTGAGTGTTTCCCGGGAAGGTTGTAAGCAACGCGACCGCCTGGTGTTGGAAGCAGCCAGACAAAATCGCACTCCGATTGTAGTGAGTATGGGTGGTGGTTATTCGCCCAACTTCCGCGATATAATTGAAGCTCACGCGAATACCTACCGGTTGGCCCAACACATTTTCTTTTAACCGGTAGTTTTATCCAATTCATTTTAAATTAACTTACCGTGAAACTTATGAGTTCATGTCTTCAACTGCTATAACCAAAGATGATAAAAGCACCCTTTGGTCTGTAATCACAGCCTCGTCTGTAGGTACATTAATTGAGTGGTACGACTTCTATATTTTCGGAAGCCTGGCTACTATACTCGCCAAGCAATTCTTTCCGCAGGGAAATCCTACAATAGCATTTTTATCTACGCTGGCCACTTTTGCTGCCGGTTTTGTTGTGCGACCGTTTGGTGCCATCGTGTTTGGACGGTTGGGTGATTTGGTTGGGCGTAAGTACACCTTTATGGTTACGCTGGTGCTGATGGGTGGTTCTACATTTGCCATTGGCCTAATTCCAGGCTATGCCACTATCGGTATTGCGGCACCCATTCTTGTTTTAATTCTTCGATTGTTGCAAGGCCTTGCTCTGGGTGGGGAATATGGAGGCGCAGCAACCTATGTTGCAGAACATGCACCGGCCAACCGCAGAGGATTTTATACCAGCTTCATTCAAACTACAGCTACGTTGGGTCTATTTGTTTCGATTGGTGTGATATTGGCCGTGCGGCATTCAGTAGGCGTGGATGAATTTTCGACCTGGGGCTGGCGCATCCCATTTTTATTATCGGCATTGCTGGTAGGTGTTTCGGTTTACATCCGCATGCGGATGCAGGAAAGTCCTCTGTTTAAAAAAATAAAAGCTGAAGGCAAGATCTCGAAGAATCCGATCAAGGAAAGTTTCGGCAAAAAAGAAAATCTGAAAATGGTTTTAATTGCATTGTTCGGTGCAGCCGCAGGTCAAGGTGTAGTTTGGTACACCGGGCAGTTTTATGCCATGACTTTTCTGGAACAAATCTGTAAAGTTGAGTTTGTACAAACGCGCGACATCATTGCGATTGCCTTGTTAATTG
This sequence comes from Cytophagales bacterium, assembly GCA_003537495.1. GTDB lineage: Bacteria > Bacteroidota > Bacteroidia > Cytophagales > Cyclobacteriaceae > ELB16-189. The sequence continues at coordinate 2,886 of DPSB01000650.1, forward strand.
GTACTCCGTTCTTTATTGTGTTTGGTGGGTGGAGCGATCGGGTAGGGCGTAAGTATATTATGTTGGGTGGTATGTTGCTGGCGGTATTTCTATACAGGCCAATCTACAAAACCATGTTTGCCATTGCCGATGTAAAAACAAAAGTAGAAATGGAAGCGGCAAAGTCGCTTACGCGAAACAGCACCGTACATGCGGCTGGCGATACTACCTTCATATATCAAACCAGCCGCATGTACACCGACAATACCATTCAGAACGAAACCCATAAAACGCGAACCGATGGTAGCATCAACGAAACCAAAACTGAAATCATTCTGCCCAACCGCGATTTCTGGTTGATGATTGCGCTGGTGTTTGTACAGGTTATTCTGGTTACGATGGTGTATGGCCCCATAGCGGCATTTCTGGTTGAGTTGTTCCCAACACGCATCCGATACACATCCATGTCGTTACCCTATCATATCGGGAATGGAATTTTTGGGGGACTAACTCCTTTTATTGCCACGTGGCTATTTGAAAATAGTAAAAACAGCGAAGGTGTGGGCGATCCGGTTTCAGGTTTATGGTACCCAATTGCTGTAGCTGCGGCATGTTTTGTAATCGGCATGATCTTCCTCAGCAACAAAAAACCTGCGGATGTAACCGAATAATGGCTAAGAAGTCGCAATGGACATTGGTAGGCAAACGTAAGTTGGAGTTATCCAACCTCGAAAAAGTTTTGTTTCCGGAAGATGGCGTTACCAAAGCTGAGATAATAGAATATTACTTAAAGATTGCACCCACTTTATTGCAACACATAAAAGGCCGTGCGCTTACACTGATTCGTTTTCCGGATGGCATACACGGTGAAAACTTCTATCAGAAGAACCGACCGGAGTGGGCGCCCGATTGGCTCGAATTTGTAAAACTCGGCAAAGAAGAAAAGAAAGATTATATCATAGCGACCGAACCGGCTTCACTGGTTTGGTTAGCCAATCTTGCTTCGTTGGAGTTGCATCAGTTGCACAGCCGCAAACCCGACTTTGAGCATCCCGATTACATGGTATTCGATCTCGATCCGCCCGAAGGTTATGACTTTCCAAAAATTGTTGCACTCGCGTTGGATCTCCGCACATTCATCGAATCATTTGGTTATACCTGCTTTGTAAAAACTACCGGTGGTAAAGGCATACACATTTGTTGTCCGCTGGAACCTAAATGGGATTTCCATACCGTGTTTGAAGCTGCCCAAGCCATAGCACTTCCATTTACCGAACGATTTCCAAAGGAGACAACTTTGCACATCAAGAAGGAGGCCCGGAAGGGACGCGTGTTGATTGATATTTTCAGAATCCGTTCGGGACAAAGCATTGTATCACCCTATAGTTTGCGCGGTCGCATTGGTGCACCGGTATCTATGCCACTTACGTGGGATGAACTCACGCTTGTTAAAAATCCTCGGGAATTTAATATCAACAACGCGGTTGATAAAG